>JAIVTZ010000231.1:0-6139 GCA_049188105.1 Deltaproteobacteria bacterium
CGGCCAGGCGGGTCATCTCGCGACAGGACTCATCACCCTTCCCGAGCTGCCTGCGGAGCCCTTCTCCGTCAAGACTCGGTTGCGGATCGACGAAGCGGGCTACGAGATCGAGGATCTGCGGGCAACCCTGGCCAACGCCGTGGCGGCGGTCGACGGCCGCATCGGCCGGACGCCGGATTTCTTCGGCACTGACCTCACAATCGACTCCGACGGGCCGAACGCTTCGCTCTTCACGGCCGTCACCGGTGTAACGATCCCGGTGGCGCCGTTCAAGGTTCGCGGCCGTTTCCAGCGCACCGACGGGGGTTTCCACTTCGACCGTGTTTCCGTGCAGCTCGGAGACTATCGGGCCGACGTCAACGGCAGCCTCGGCGAGCCACCGCGATGGGTCGGCACGGACCTGGAGCTTCGCGCATCCGGGCCCGGTCTCGCGTTGTTCCGTGAGCTCACGGGGGTGCACGCGCTCCCCGACGAAGAGTTCCGGATCGCGGGGCGCTTCAAGGGCACCCCCGAGCTGTTCACCGCCGACGGCCTCGAGATCGTCGTCGGCGATTCCGACCTCAGAGGGTCCATCGACGTGGATATCCGGGGCAAACCCGCGGTGACGGCCCGGATGTCGTCGAACAACCTCAACCTCGCGCCCTACCTGTCACACCTCAAGGGCGGAAGCGATGGAGATGCGGATCAGACGGCCGCGTCTGAGACGCCGAAGGACGGGCTGGTGTTCTCGAACGAGCCCTTCGACTTCGGTCCGCTCCGGCAAGCCGACGCCGATGTGGAGGTTACCATCGGCAGTCTTCAGCTGCCGGTCAATTTATTTCGCGAGGTGACGATCGGTGCGCGACTGGCCGATGGCCGGCTCGAGGTCCACCGCTTTGCGATGGTAGGTCAGCGCGAGGGGCGCGGATCGGGCACCCTCGTGCTCGAACCGGTCGGCGATGATTATCGCCTCTACACGGTTTTTGACCTTGACGCCCTTCGGCTCGACCCGCCGGGTGGGGACCCCGCCGCCGCTGCATCGGAACCGCCCATCGATCTGGATGTCCGATTGGAAGCGCTGGGCAACAGTCCGCACTCCTTCGCCAGCTCCGCTAACGGGTCGGTGCAGGTGGTCATCGGCAAGGGGGTGATGGACAATGAGGCCCTCGACTTCGTCACGGCGGATATCCTGCTCACGTTGCTCAACGCATTCAATCCGTTCGCAAAAACGGATGAGGCCACCGAGCTCCAGTGTGGTGTCGCGCTGGTGAGCATTGAAAACGGCCTCGCAACACTCGAGCCGATGGTTTTGCAGAGCGACAAGATGACCATGCTCGGCAAGGGAAAGATCGATTTCGGCACCGAGAAGCTCAGTCTCGATTGGGTGACCAAGCCCCGCAAGGGGATTGGTGTGTCGGCAAGCATGATCACCAACCCTTACATCAAGCTGGGCGGTACCCTTTCGAACCCGTCGGTGCAGCTCAAGGGAGCGCAGGCCGTCGCGTCGACCAGCGTCGCGGTGGCGACTCTCGGCTTGTCGGTGTTGGCCAAGGGCATGCTCGACCGCATCACGGCCGAAAAAAAGGTCTGCAAATGGGCGTTGGAGGAGATCGGCCGTCAATCGGGCGACACCTCCAAGAAGTCGAAAAAGAAACGTCGAAAGAAATAACGCCCGGGCTTCCCGCCGGGGGTGGTGCGAGAGGTGAAAATACGCTATATTCGACTCAATAAATGAGGCGTTTATATAGTTCAAACGCCTCACGATGAGGAGCCTGAATGGTCAACTTTGTCTGGCAACACCCCGATTGGACCTCGAGGCTGCGTTGGAACAGCGAGCGACTGCTGACCCCGCTCGCTGCAGCGCGACGTCGCCAGGGCGAGATCCTCGGCAAGGCCGCGGGTTTGGGGTTCGACCTGGGGCTCGAAGCCCAGACATCGATCCTGACGGATGAGGCGGTCATGACCGCCGCAATCGAGGGCGAGGTTCTGGACCGGGAATCCGTACGATCGTCGGTCGCCCGTAAGCTCGGCCTCCCCACGGCCGGCTTGCCACCGACAGCCCGCCATGTCGATGGGTTAGTGGAGATGATCGTCGATGCCACTCAGCGTTTCGACGAACCGCTGACCGAAGAGCGGCTCAGGGGCTGGAATGCCGCGCTCTTCCCCACGGGGTACTCGGGCATGCAACAGATCATCGTCGGGGACTGGCGGACATCTGACGAGCCAATGAGGGTCGTCTCGGGGCCGGTGGGTCGGGAGACGGTCCACTTCGAGGCGCCCCCGGCCGCGAGGGTGCCCGGGGAGATGGCGCGTTTCCTCGAGTGGCATTCGGACGATCCAGACCCCGAGGACGGCTTGCTGCGGGCCGGTCTCGCACATTTCTGGTTTGTGACGATCCATCCCTTCGAGGACGGGAACGGACGGCTCGCCCGGGCGATCGCCGACATGACCCTCGCGCGGGATGAGGGAACCCCGCTCCGTCTTTACAGCATGTCGGCCCAGATCCGCACCGAGCAGGACGCCTACTACGACATCCTGGAGCAGACCCAACGCAGCGACGGAGAGCTAACGGGTTGGCTGACGTGGTTCGCGGGATGTCTCGAGCGTGCCGTCACCAACTCCGAAGCTCGTCTCGACCTGGTGCTCACCAAGGCCCGTTTCTGGCAGGATCACACAGAGGTCAATCTCAGCGAGCGCCAGCGCAAGGTCGTCAATCGGATGCTCGACGCCGGCCCGGGAGGGTTCGAGGGCGGGTTGACCACCCGCAAGTACCTCGGTATGACGAGGACCAGCCGCGCTACCGCCCAGCGCGAGATCGCCGATCTTCTCGCCAAGGGCCTCCTCGTGAGGCGACCCGGAGGCGGCAGGAGCACGAGCTACGAGATCGTGTGGTGAGGCATTGCGCTCTCGAGCCGACGTGGTATCGTGATCCGGTATTCCGGCACCGGCAGAGGAGGTCAGTCATGCGCCGTTATGTTTCGATTCTCACCGCAGTATTGGTGGTTTCTATTGCGGTTCCCGCCGCCGCTCAGGGTCTCTACGAGCCGCTCTTCGACAGGTTCAACTTCAAGCTCGAGGGCAGCTTTGTCAAACTGACAACCGCCATCCGGCTCGACTCGGAGACGCTGGGCAAGGGTACCGAGCTCCGCTTCGAGGACGATTTCGGGCTCGGTGACTCGGAAATCGTGCCCAGCCTCAGCTTCGAGTGGCAGGTGGGTCGCAGACACCGCCTGGCCGCGCGCTGGCAGGACATCGACCGAAGCTCGACTGCGCAGGTGCTCACCGAGATCCAGTGGGGGGACGAGACCATCCCCATCGACGCCAACATCGGTATCGCCTTCGACATCACCACCTACGCCATCGACTACACCTATTACCCCTGGATCAAGGAGCGGTGGGCGGGAGGATTCGGCCTCGGCTTCCGGGTCCTCGACATTACCGCAGTGTTGCGGGTGGACGAGATCGAGCTCGACCAGGACGTCAACGCCTCCGCCCCCCTGCCCTACGTCAACTTCGAGTACCGCCGCAAGCTGTCCGAGAAGTGGCGTCTCAAAGCCGGCCTCGGCTGGCTCGCCGTCACCTTCGGAGACATCTCGGGCAGCCAGTACATCGGCCGGCTGGCGTTCGAGTATCAAACCCGCAAGCGGTGGGGCTTCGGCGCCGCAATCAACCTCTCCAGCGTCGACCTCGACTGGTCGGGTCTCGAACGCGAGGACGGTCAGAACGAGCTCTCGGGCCACGTCGACTTCGACATCGACGACTTCAGCCTCTACGTTCGTATTCGCTTCGGGCATTAACCCACACTCACGAAAAAACGCCCGGCCGCTGCTGTGCTGCGACCGGGCGTTGTCTATTGGGTGATCCGGCCGGTGGCCGGTTGAGCAATCGGGTTTATTTGCCCTGGCCGTGGACGATCTTGTCCCACTTGTTGCCGATCTTGGTCAGGATCTTCTCGACCTGCTTGATCTGCTTCTCGGGCTTGGCCTTGACCGTCACCGTGCCGGTGCCGCGCCACACGAGCTTCTTGGTCTCGGGGTCATAGAGGTCGATGATCAAGGTGCCCTCGGTGTAGGTCGTCGCATAGGTGGTGGAGCTGCCCATGCCGCCCATGCCCATGCCGCCCCAGCCGCCGCCCCAGCCGCCGTAGCCGCCCATGCCCATGGTGGTGGTGTTGTAGGAGGTGTTCTCCTTGGAGGTGAAGTGATAGGTGACATAGATGTCGGGGTTTTCCTGGACCTCGGTGCCGCCGCCCTCACGCAATTCCTTTTTGATCATGTCCTCGATGCGCTGATCCATCAAATCGTTGCCTTTGACATCGCTTTCCAGCGTGTCGACGTACTGAAAGGTCTTGATCGCCTCGAAATCATAGTCGTGGGCGTAGTCGATGGTGACCTTCTGCGCCATGGCCGGGGTCGCGGCCAAGACCAAAACAAATACCAATCCAAGCGCTTTCTTCATTTCTCTACTCCTTTTGCTTTCTGACAGACTCATACGTGGTTTCTAGAATTCTCGTTTCATTCAAGACCCCGACCAAGTTCTTGGGATCAATCAGGCGGGAGGCCTACTTGCCCTGGCCGGCGAGGATCTTGTCCCACTTGGCGCCGATCTTCGTGAGGATCTTCTCGACCTGCTTGACCTGCTTTTCCGGCTTGGCCTTGACCTCGACCGTGCCGGTGGCCCGCCACACCATCTTCTTGTCGGTGGGCTCATAGGCGTCGATGATCAGGGTGCCCACGGTGTAGTTGGTTGCGGTGGTGGTGGAAGAGGCCATGCCGCCCATGCCGCCCATGCCGCCATAGCCGCCCCAACCGCCGTAGTAGCCGCCGTAGCCGCCGTAGCCCATGGTGGTGGTGTTGTACCGGGTGTTCTCCTCAGAGGTTACGTGGTAGGTGATGTAAATGTCCGGGTCCGACTGTACCTCGACGGCGCCGCCCTCACGCATCTCCTTCTTGATCATCTCTTCGATGCGTTCGGCCATCAGCGGGTTCTTCGCATTGCTGTCCTTGGTGTCGATGTACTGGAACGTCTTGGCGCTCTTGAAATCGAAGTCGTGGGCGTAGTCGATCGTCACCTTCTGTGCCATCGCCGGGGTCGCGACCAGGGCCAAAATAAATACCAATCCAAGCGCCTTCTTCATTTCTTTGCTCCTTTCAAAGCATCTCAACTCAAAACATCACTCACTTATTTCCAAAAAATCAGGCGGTCAATATAGCACGTAACCAACCGCCAAATACGAGAACCTCGCGCAAGGGTTCATCCGGGTTGATCCATTAGATCCCATCGGCGGGTGTTGAGTTTTGAGTTCTTAGTTTTGAGTTTTGAGTTTTCCCCTCCAGTAGCGTGCTTCTGAAGCTCGGCGCGAATCTCTCCCATCGCGCTCCCCGAGTCGTTTCAAGCGCGGGCAAAACGCCTCAATACCCTCGGGTTGCCTCCCCGCGCCGAAAAATTCGAAATTCGAAATTCGAAATTCGAAATTCCTAATTCCTAATTCCGAATTCCAACTTGCGCCAGATACTCCCTGACCGCACTCAGGTTGCGCTGCGCCCCGGGATGATCGGGCATGCCCGCGGCCGCTCGCGCCAGCCAATACTCGGCCTCCGGGTAGCGGCCCATCTCGGCGAGCAGCAGACCCATCGAGTAGGCGACCTCGTGCTGCTCCGGGTAGGCCTCGAGAACCTCGCGCAGCAGGACCTCGGCCTCCTCGTTGCGACCCTGAGAGCTGAGCAGGATAGCCAGGTTCACCTTGGCCGGGAAGAAGAGCTCGTCAATCGCGATCGCCTCGGCGTAATACCGCTCGGCCTTTGCGGCGTCGCCGAGGCGCGCGTAGAGATTGCCGAGGTTGTGGCCCGCAAAGGAGAAATCGAGCGAGTACGCCATCGCCTCCTCGTACTCTGCGAGGGCCTTGGCGAGGGCCTCCCGCTGGTACGGTCTGAGGAGTTCCGCAGGCGCATCCGCGAGACGCACCGCGGCCTGCATCCGCACCGCCTTCATGCGGTCAAGGAGGAGGGGCGCGACGAGCTCGACGAGCTCCGCCGGTGTCGGTGTTTGGACGTTGTTGACCGCTGTGTAGCGCACCAACGCCTCCTCGTCGACGAGGGCGCGGGCGAAGGCGCCGGCGCTGTCGGCGCCGGGGTAACCGACGAGAAGGGTCAGGGCAGTG
>JAIVTZ010000232.1:0-6130 GCA_049188105.1 Deltaproteobacteria bacterium
TGATGGGAACCAAGCTTCGGGCTCTTTTTCAGCGTAAAAAAGGTCGCGATCTTTTCGATCTTTGGTCAGTTGGCCGTTATGGAAATGTAGACAACGACAGGATAGTTGTGTGTTTTCGCCACTATCTGGCGGCGGAAGGTCTTCAAGTGTCACGAGCCGAATTCGAGGCCAATCTGTTCAGGAAGCTGGTCGATCCCAGATTCCTGAACGACATCGTCCCCCTGTTGGCACCGGGAGTATCTTGGGACATTGAAGATGCCGCACGGTATGCCATGGAAGATATTCTGGTTTGTTTACCAGGAGAACCATGGAAAGGCAGATTACCGGGCGATGGTTGAGCTATTTCGCCCCATCCCAAAAATCCGCGGGCATGCGATTGACCAGGTCATCGATCATGCCCTTGAGGCGAACGAATCGTTCCTCGCGTCCCCCGGCCTCATCGGCCAGCAGCACGCCGATCCGCTCCCATTCCCGCGGCTCTTGATCGACGAGGCTGAACACTCGGCCCTGTTCGAAGAGTGCAAGCGTTCGCTGGCCCTGGTTGAAGTTGGTTTTGGCGGCGGCCAGCAAACCCGGAAGCAGCGACCGGCGCATCACGGCCTGGGTCTGTGCGAGTGGATTGTCGAGCGGGAGCGAGGGTCCCGGACACAGCTGCTGCGTCGCTACCAGCTCATCGGTCTCCGGGTCAATAAAGCTCCAGGTCATGACCTCGACCAACCCCGTCGAGACGGCGGCATCGCGGGCACGGTCGATCAGCTCCCAGTTGGAGTTCCTCCCCCCGGGGGTGGTCGCCAGGACCGGCAGCTCGGAGGGGATCGCGTCGTAGCCCACGTGGCGGATCACCTCCTCATAGAGGTCCGGCACGCGTTCGATGTCGACTCTCCATGGGGGCGCCGTCACCCGTACCACATCACCCGCGCGCTGGGGAGCAAACCCGAGACCCTGGAAGATCTCAACCACGCGCTCGGCCGGAATCTCGAGACCCGTGAATGCCGACAGCGCCGCGATCGACAGCTCCATCTGCGGCGCCTCGAATGGGCGCGGGTAAACATCGATGCGTCCGCGGCACACCCGACCACCGGTAAGCTCGGCGATCAGCGCCGCCGCCCGGTCGCATGCAACCGCCGCCATCTCGGGATCGGTACCACGCTCGAAGCGGTGCGAGGCCTCGGTATGCATGCCGAGCCGACGCGCGGTGCGACGCACCGACAGGGCGTCGAAGTGGGCGCTTTCGAGGAGCACGTCGGTCGTGCTCTGACCGATCTCCGAGTCCGCTCCGCCCATGATCCCGGCCAGCGCCACGACCCCCTCGCCATCGGCGATCATCAGCATTGACGGATCGAGCTCGCGCTCCTCACCATCGAGCGTCGTGAGCTTCTCGCCCGCTACGGCCGGGCGTACGACAATCTTTTTCCCGCGCACACGCTCGAGATCGAAGGCGTGCAACGGTTGGCCGAGCTCGAGAAGCACGTAGTTGGTGGCATCCACCACCACGTTGATCGGACGCACGCCGCAGTTGAGGAGGCGGCGCCTCATCCACTCGGGGGATTCTCCGACCGTGACCCCGCGGATCACTCTCGCGACGTATCGCGAGCAGGCTGCATCATCCGCGATTTCCACCTCAGCAAGCTCGGCGGCATCCTCGTCGCTCTCCTCCAGATCGAGCTCGAGAGGGCGCAGCGTCGCGCCGGTGGCGAGGGCCGCCTCACGGGCGAGACCGCGGTGATTCATGGCGTCGGGGCGATTGGTGGTCACCTCGACGTCCCACTTTTCCGCGCCGTCACCGTGCTCGCGCAGCTCCACCAGACAGCCGCAGTCGGTGAGCCGATCGGCCAGGGTGTCGAGATCAGGAGCGCCGGCGAGATGCTCGATCAGCCATTCGGAGTCGAAAATCATGCGAACTGCCTCGTCAAACGCTGGTCGCCGGCAAAGAGCTGGCGGAGATCAGGTATGCCGTACACGAGCATCGCGATGCGGTCGAGCCCGAGTCCGAAGGCAAATCCCGTGTAGCGCTCGGAGTCGATGCCCACCGCCTCGAAGACCCGCGGGTCGACCATCCCTGAGCCCAGGATCTCGATCCAGCCCGAGCCGGAGCACACCCCGCAACCTTTTTGGTCGCAGAAGATGCACGAGATGTCGACCTCCGCCGACGGCTCGGTGAACGGAAAGTAGCCGGGCCGTAGCCGGACCTCGACGTCGTCGGAGAAGAGGGCGTGGAGAAAGGTCTCGAGCGTTGCCTTGAGGTGGCCGAAGGTAATGCCTTCGTCCACCAGCAATCCCTCGATCTGGTGAAACATCGGTGAGTGGCGGAGGTCGGAGTCGCGGCGGTAGACCCGGCCCGGTACGACGATACGGATCGGCGGTTTGCGGCTCTCCATGACCCGCGCCTGCACCGGCGAGGTGTGGGTCCGCAGCAGGTATCCTCCCGGAAGGTAGAAGGTGTCCTGATCGTCCCGCGCCGGGTGATCGGGCGGTATGTTGAGAGCCTCGAAGTTGTGCCAATCATCCTCGACCTCGGGTCCGGCCTCGACGTCATAGCCCATGCGGAGGAAAATCTCCTCGATGCGGCGCCTGACGATATGGACCGGATGCTGGGCGCCATGTGAAACAGGCGCTCCAGGGAGGGTGACGTCGATCCGCGATTCAGCCGTCCCAGCGGCTGCCGTCGGCGGGCGACCCTTTCCATGGATCTGGCCCGGCCCAGCGTGAACGACCGTGTCCCGCGCAGCGTTTTTGGCCTCGGTCAGCTTGGCTCCGATCTCCTTCTTGAGCTCGTTGAGGCCGCGGCCGTAGTCACGTTTCTCCTCGTTCGGCAGCTCCCGAAGATGGGCCGTCAGCTCGTTGAGGAGCCCGGATCTCCGTCCCGCATACCGAATTCGCACCTTTTCGACGGCCTCAGCATCCGCCCCCGCCTCTTCGAGATCGGCAAGGAATGCGGTACGGACCTCGTCGAGTCGCGCCGTGCTCACCGGGCCCTCAGCTCTCAACCTGCTTGGAGAGCTCGACGAGCTGGGTGAAGGTCTGCGGATCCCGCACCGCGAGGTCGGCGAGGACCTTGCGGTCGAGGTCACAGCCGGCGTTCTTCAGACCGGCGATAAAGACCGAGTACGTGGTGCCGTTCTGTCGCGCCGCCGCGTTGATGCGGGTGATCCACAACGAACGGAATTGGCGCTTGCGCTGCTTACGGTCGCGATAGGCGTACTGCAGGGATTTTTCGACCTGGATCTTGGCGGTTCGGTGCAACCGCGATTTTCCGCCCCAGTAGCCCTCGGCAAGCTTGAGGATCTTCTTACGCCGATCCTTGCGATTGGACGATCTCTTGACACGCATGCTGTCTCCCTACTTCTGCGCCGCGAGCATTTTTTTGAGCACCCTGGCGTCGCCCGGCGACACGATGGTGGCGGAGCGCAGCTTGCGCTTCCGCTTGCGGGTCTTCTTGGTCAGGATATGTGAGTGATAGGCGTGGTGACGCTTGAACTTGCCGCTTGCGGTTCTCTTGATCCGCTTGGCAGCGCCACGGTGGGTCTTCAATTTTGGCATAGCCGGCTCCTTTTTCCGAACAAATTACAGCTCCAAAGAGCGTGTGTTGACGGCGTTTGTGATGCGGTCGGCAACCTCGTCGATTGACTTCACACCCTCGTCCCTCCGATGCCGCAGTCTGAGGGACACCGTGTCGTTCTCCGCTTCTCGCTGCCCCACCACCAGGAGATAGGGCACCTTCTGAGTCTCTCCGTCCCGGATCTTGTAACCGAGCTTCTCCGAGCGCCGATCGACCTCCACCCGCAGCCCGCGGGCACAGAGGGCGGACGCCACTCGTTCGGCGTAGTCGTTGATCTCATCAGTGACCGGCAGCACCCGCGCCTGCTCCGGCGCCAGCCACGGCGGAAGATCGCCGCCGAAGTGCTCCAGCATCACCCCGTAGAATCGCTCGAGCGATCCCAAGATGGCGCGGTGGATCATCACCGGCCGCTTTTCGGAACCGTCAGAGTCGACATAGGTCAGATCGAAGCGCTCGGGCATCTGGAAGTCGAGCTGGATGGTGGCCAGCTGCCACGAACGGCCGAGCGCGTCGTGGACGTCAAAGTCGATCTTCGGACCGTAGAACGCGCCCTCTCCCGGCTTGACGGTGTAGTTGAGATCCTGCCGATCATCGAGGCACCGGGCGAGCACGGCCTCGGCGTGCTCCCAGACCTCGGGGTCGCCCATCGCCTTCTCGGGCCTCGTCGAGAGGTAGACCGTGACGTCCTCGAATCCGAAGAGATCATAGATCTCGAACGTGAAGTCGAAGAGGGCGGTCATCTCGGCCTCGATCTGCTCGGGCGTGCAGAAGATGTGAGCGTCGTCCTGGGAGAAGGTCCGCACCCTCGTCAAGCCCGTCACCACCCCCGACCGCTCATAGCGATGGAGGCGGCCGAAATCGGCGATCCGCCGCGGCAGCTCGCGGTAGGAGTGGGCCCGGTCGCCGTACAGCAGACAATGTGACGGGCAGTTCATCGGTTTGACGCTCGCGGAACGCTCCTCGACCTCGTCGAAGCCGTCGGCAAAGAACATGTCGTCGCGGTAGTTGTCGTAGTGACCCGACCGCTTCCACAGCTCGACGTCGAAGATCTGCGGGGTGATGACCTCGTCGTAACCGTAAGCGCGGTACTTCTCACGCATGAGGTCGATGAGGGCGTTGTAGACGATCGTCCCCCGCGGGTGGAAGAACGGGCTCGCCGGCGCCTCGGGGTGGAAGGAGAAGAGATCGAGCTCGCGGCCCAGCCGCCGATGGTCGCGCCGCTTGAGCTCCTCGAGGCGTGCGAAGTAGGCCTCGAGCTCCTTCTTCGAGGCGAAGGCGGTGCCGTAGATGCGCTGCAGCATCTCGTTGCGTTCGTCGCCCTTGAAGTACGCGCCCGAGGCCTCGAGCAACCGTACCGCGCCGATCTGCGAGGTGCGTTGGACGTGCGGGCCGCGGCACAGATCGAGGAACGGGCCGTGCGAGTACAGGGTAATGGTGTCGCCCTCGGGGATGTCTTCGAGCCTGATGAGCTTGATGTCCTCACCGCGCTCGGTCATCACCCGCCGCACCTCGTCGCGGTCCACTTCCTGGCGTTCGAACTCGAGGTCCTCGGAGAGGATTCGCGCCATCTCCTCCTCGATGCGCTCGAAGTCTTCGGGCCGAAAGGGGCGTGGGAAGCGGAAGTCGTACTGGTATTTCTCGGAGTGGTCCCGGCGGCCGGCGTCAATCGGCGTGCCCGGCCACAATCGCTTGACCGCATCGGCGAGGACGTGCTCGGCCGAGTGACGGATGACATCGCCCGCCTCGGGATCCTTGGCGGTCACGATCCGGAGGTCGGCATCACATCTGATGGGCGTCCGCAGATCCACGAGCTGACCATCGAGAATCCCGGCGATCGTGTCGCGGGCGAGCCGCGGGCCGATGGCCTCGGCCGCCTCGAGAACGGTCGTGCCCGCGGAAAACTCCCGCGCACTGCCGTCCGGCAAGCTCACCCGTATTTTTTCGGTCATCGTTTTCTCCCAGCAACACAAAAACCCGACCGTTGGGGGTCGGGCTTCGGATCTCCGCGATGGTAGGCGCGCGCGGACTCGAACCGCGGACTTCATCCGTGTGAGGGATGCGCTCTAACCAACTGAGCTACGCGCCTTCACGGATCCGCTAATGGTAGGCGCGAGCGGACTCGAACCGCTGACCCCTACCGTGTCAAGGTAGTACTCTAACCAGCTGAGCTACGCGCCTCCCGGGTACCTGAGATGAGCGGTCCCGACAAAAAGCCGAGAACCACATACTCAGAGACTATTGACAGGTGGTCCCCTGGACTCTTTCCGACCCGTCTTCGTCCCGTCTAAAATGCCAAAGATCGCCCCTCGAAAAGGGGGAGGGGATCATAACAACGGTTGCCCGAGCTGTCAATCAGACCTTGTGCTACCGTGGCTGTCATGAATGAAAACTTGGTCGTCGTCTACACCGCCCAGGGCGAGCTCGATGAAACCCAAGTGCGGTCCTTCCTCGCCGCCCACGACATCCCCACCTCCACCCGCGGCGAGGCCCTGCGCCACACCCACGGCCTCACCCTCGACGGATTGGGTGCGGTGGAGATCATGGTTGCGGCCGAGCACGAGGCCGCTGCAA
>JAIVTZ010000233.1:0-6110 GCA_049188105.1 Deltaproteobacteria bacterium
TCGGCGTTTTCAATACCTAAAATTCACAATTTTTTCTATTTTTGCAAGAGGCTCTCAAAACTAAAAACTAAAAACTCCCCCGGGGGATGGGGGGTGGCGGTTGAGAACTGAGAATTCAAAATTCAGCGACAAGGGAGGCGTTGCGGCCTCCCTTTCTCGGTTGATGGGAGGGTTGCGACCACGTGATATGATCGTATAGAGCCGTAAGTTACGTGCTCGATTACAGTTCGGGAGATTTTCACCGAGTCTCTCCGGCCTTGTGCGGAGGGTCTGTGTTCATCTCCAAAAACCGGGGTTTTATTTGTCGATCAGTGGCAACCTGCGAACGATGCCGTTCTCGGATCTCTTGCAGTGGGTCTCGCAGAGCCGCAAATCCGGAACCCTCTCCGTGGAGGGCAAACCCTACAACAAGAAGATCTACTTCCGCGACGGTCTGGTCGCGGCCGCGTCGTCTGAGAATCCGAAGGAGTATCTCGGCTACTACCTCGTAGGGTGGGAATATGTCGCTGAGGACGAGTTGGACGAGCTGCGCGACATGCAGGAGCAGCATGGCACCCTCCTTGGAGAGCTGCTGGTGATCATCGGCCGGCTCAGCCGCGAAAAATTGCAGCACATCCTCCAGGTCAAAACCGAGGAATCGATCTACGAGCTGTTCCTGTGGCAGGAGGGGGACTTCCGGTTCCTGGAGAACATCCTCCCCGCCAGGAAGTTCCAGCCCTTGAACCTGCCCGTCGAGATGATCATCCTCGAGGGCGTTCGCCGCATGGACGAGTGGGCTCGCTGCCGCGAGTTGATTCCCGACGAAAGCTGGATCCCCAGCCTCGTTCGGGCGGTGGATGTCGAGCAGCTGGGAGAGATCGAGCTCAATATCCTACGGGAAATCAACGGCCAAAACAGCATCGAGCGCATCGCGCTGACCAATCGAATGGCGTCTTTCCACGTGCTCATGTTCATCTACCAGGGCATGACCCACGACCTCTTCGAGATCCGTCCGCCTGAGGACGAAATCACGGCAATTCCAGGATTCTCCAAGGGCGCCTGGATGACCATGATCCATCAGGTGGAGGAAAAATTGGACGAGGGTGATCTCCTTGCCGCCTTTCACCGCCTCGCCGAGATCCGCAACAAGTTCGCCGATCAACCCGAGGTCGGCGAGCAGGCAGATCTCGTTCAGGAGAAGATCACCGAGGCGGCGAAGATGCTCCACCTCACTGATACCGCCGTTCTCAAGCTCGCCGTTCCAGCCTCCGAGCTCACCAGTCTGAGCTGCAGTCCGCAGGAGGGCTTCCTGCTCTCCAGGATCGACGGGTCATACTGCCTGGGTGAGATCCTCAAGATGATACCCGGATCGGAGCTCGAGAATAGGCTGTTGGTCAACAACCTGGTGCTGAAGGGTGTGGTCCAACACGAAGACCTCTGAATCGTCGTTGATCGACCGGTCGACTTCCGCTTCCGTGTCAGTAGGTCGATTCGAGGCTCGAGGCGAGGGGTGAACATGCCGTTTGTCGAATAACATGGGTATGAAACGGGCAGAAGCCGATCGCGAACACTTCGATAGGATCGCTGCGGGATACGTCGACAAAGACCTGGTGCCCAGTTCGAGATGCGCTCGGCGGCTCAGGCTCGAACGTTTGTTTTCCCGTGTACCCCTGCAACCCACGTGGAGGGTCCTCGAGGTTGGGTGTGGCGCAGGGTTTGCGGCTACATACCTTCGTGGGCGGTATGGCTCCTATCTTGGGTGCGACCACTCTCGGGAGCTGATCAGGGCCGCTGTCGCACATAATTCGGGACCCAACGTCGAGTTCGTGTGCACGAACATCGCAGACCTTCCCGAGATCGAAAGGGTTGATCTCGTGTTCATGGTCGGTGTTCTTCATCACCTCGAGGATCGCGCGAACGTCATGGCCAGGCTGAGGAGCTTGTTGCGTCCGGGAGGCTATCTCGCCGTCAATGAGCCACAGCCATCCAACCCGGTGATTTCTACTGTGCGACGAATCCGAGCGTCGGTGGATACCTCATATTCGGATGATCAAGATGAAATCGCGTTCGACGAGCTTCACCGCCTGTTCGTGTCGGCCGGGTTGATCGACATCGAGATCGTTCCTCAGGGCTTGTTCTCGACGCCATTTGCCGAGGTGCCGATGCGACCGGATTGGCTGGTCACCCCCATCGCCAAGGCGGCATGTTTCGCTGATGCCGCCCTCGAACCGAGGTTGGCCGCGTTTTTGGGGTCGATGGCCTGGAATCTCAGCGCGGTCGGACGGTGTCCGGAGGGTCCAGCGACTGGAATCCCGGACTCCGAGGGAGACGAAGGGTGACTGCGAGGCGACCGACGCTCGAGCGGTTGGCCCGATTCGTTGCCGTTTCCGTGGTGAGTGTCCCCCTGAATCTCGTGGTCACAGTGGTGGTTCACGAGCTCCTCGGTGCGTCCGAAGAGGTCGCGTTTGCAGTCGGGCTCATCACCGTGTTCTCATTCAGTTTCATTTCATGTCGATACATCATTTATCGTGCGACGGGCGGTGACCCGCGTCGGCAACTCATAAAGTACGTCCTTTCCTCAGCAGCCTTTCGGAGTGCGGAGTACGCGGGTTTCATCGTCGTTCATTCCGTCTTCGATGTGCAGTACCTCGTCGCCATCGTGTTGGTACTCGGTACGTCGTTCTTCGGCAAGTTTTTCTTCTATGGAAACGTGGTGTTCACGGACAATCGTCAGGATATTCCATGATCACGCCGTCCGCAGTAGACACCCGGTGAGAAATGCGGGTTAGGTCATAATATGGACGTGAAGGAAATTCAGCCCACTGCGCTTAGCGTGGACCTCGCGACCCACCCCATGAGGCGGGGCTCGGATCAGCTTCCGGCCTACTCGGTCATCGTGCCCTGTTACAACGAGGTCGGGGGGATCCGGTCCACCGTGACCGACCTTGCTGCCGTGACCGCGAAGGCCGGCGCCGAAATCATCGTCGTCGACGACGGCTCCAGCGACGGTTCTCGGTTGCTCCTGGACGAGATGGAAGGTGACGGGACGCTGCCCGGGTTGAGGGTGGTGCACAACGAATCAAACCTCGGATACGGCGCCGCGATCAAGACCGGTGTGAGACGAGCGCGTTCCGAGTTGATCGTCATCATCGATGCCGACGGCACCTACCCGTGCGATAGGATCCCGGATCTTGTCGAGGCCGCGCGCCGCGCCGACATGGTGGTCGGCGCACGCACAGGAGGCGGAGACGGTCAGACCTTTTTGAGGCGGGTCGCCAAGAGCATTCTCCGCGCCCATTGTTCGTGGCTCGTGGGGCAGAAGATCCCCGACATGAACTCCGGTCTTCGGGTGTTTCGAAAACCCGTCTTCGAGCAGTTCTTCAAGATCCTCCCGGATGGTTTCTCGCTCACGACCACCTTGACCGTCGCGATGATGCGCAGCCGCTACTCGGTGGTCTTCGAGCCCATCACTTATTCCGAACGCGTCGGCAAGTCGAAGATCCGGCCGGTACGGGATACCCTCGGCTTCGTTCAACTGATTCTGAGAACGGGCATGTACTTCGCGCCGCTGCGGGTGCTGCTGCCGCTCGTGGGCTTCCTGACGGTTGGGTTCCTGGTGAGCCTTGGATACGACATCGTGGTTCTCGAAAACCTCACCGACAAGACGATCATCCTGTTGCTGTTCGCCATGAACACCGCCCTTTTCGGCCTGTTGGCGGACATGATCGACAAGCGGAGCTAACCGGCACTTCTCGCCACCTCGCTACAAACCGGTGAGATTCAGGGGCCAATCTACCTGGGCGACAGCTCGGTGATTTCCCACCACTCGCCTGCCTCGATCGGGTGGGTGAAGTCGGACAGGAAGCGGTCGAGACGTTCGCGGGACGGGTCCCCGTCGCACTCCAGATAGCGCTGTCGACCCTCGGCGTGGGCAATTCGGGCGGCTTCGGTTGCGTTCCACACGAGGTGGGTGACCCCGAGCTCGTGAAGACCATCAGCGATCTCGCCGGGTGTCGAGCTCCGGTTGGCCAACTCCACCAGCAACGGGGGCCGAAACTGGTCCTCGACCACCACGTCACGATCGATGCCGAACGGCCTCGGTTCACCGACGAGGAGGACCTTCGCGTCGGGCGGTAATGAGGCGTTGGCGGCGCGAAAAACTTCGATCTGGCTGGAGTTGGCCTCCAGGTAAACCTCAGAGATTTCGGCCCCGAGAAAGCACCGAATCTGGTCGAGGAGATACTCGCCGCGGATCGGATTGCAGTTGGCGGCGAGTATCACGAAGAGAAGGGTCGCCGAGGCGATGCGGGTTGGACGAGAGCACCGGACGCTGAGGTCGGACCACGATGCGCCGATCAGACCTGCGCAGACGGCGAGTATGGGCAGGAGATAGCGACCGAGTGGGGGACCCACCGCCCACGCCGGGATGGCTATTACCACCAATCCGATGACGGCCCACACCTCTGTCCTTCTCCGGTTGTGCCACGCCCACATGAGAATGAGAGGTACCGACAACAGGTAAACAGGACCGAGATCTCCTGCCTGACCGCGTCTCGAAAACGTTCCGAGGGTCAGCGCGGCCGTGACCTTGCTCGAGCCCAAACCGAAGCTGCCGATGCCGGAGGCCACCGTGTCGTCGGTCCCTTGAGCGGTTTGATGCTCGTTCGAAAACACCTGCGCGAGGTAGGGATAGACCGGGTTTCCGGTCTCCACGGCATTTCGGATCAACCACGGCGCCAGAACGACTCCGGCGCTCAGGCTGAAGGCGAGAGCCACCGTGACGACCTGTCGCCACCGCCGATCCCGGGCGCCCACGACCGCGGTGACCGCCACCGCCACCATCCCGAGCGGTGGCAGAACGATGGACAGGGCCGTGTACTTGCACCCTGCGGCAAAACCTGCCGCCAGACCCGCGGCCGTCGCCATGGTCCGGGCATGTTCGGGATCCGAGATCATTCGCAGCACCGCCAACACACCGCCGATGGCGAAGGCCGCGACGCCGAGATCCGAGCCGGCGAGTGCGCCCATCTGGACGGTGGCTGGAGTCGCCAGGAATACGGCCGCGGCGAGCATTCGTCCGCTGACCGGGGCCCCGAGACGATATGCCACCGCCGCCGAGCCGGCCGCAGTCAACGCCCCCATCCACCAGTGAATGATCTGGGCGGCCCACCCGCCGGGGCCGGCCAGTGCGTACGTGTACAGGAGCCCCATGTTTGCCGGAAAAAACGAGTATGCCTGTCGGGGAAAGCTGACGACGGTCCCCTCGCGGAGCCAGTGATAGGGAAAACCGAGATGGTAATGCCACTGATCGTAAAACGGCGCGAACGTGGTCGCGGCTGCCAGGCTGGTGCCGCCGGCCAGCACGATGATGAGAAACCAGAGACGAGATGCCGTGAGGTTGCTCAGCGAGTCGAATGGCCGGCGCCGGTAGAGCGAAAGGGCGCCGACGCAGGCCCAGATCCCGAGGGCGCCGAGTACGAGGGTGGGGCGAAGGAGACGGAGAAGGGCGAGCAGGCCCGAGGTGGCCGCCAGAGTCGCGGTGCCGGCGAGCAGCAATAGAACCACCGCATCGAGAGCGAGGGGATCAGAGCCGAACCAGCGACCGGCCACCAGCCGTCCAGCCCCCCACGCCGCCAGGGCCAGAACTGTGACCCAGAGGATCCCGGCAACAAATGGGATGGCCGCATTGAACGCCGGAAACCAGCCGTACGCATTGAGCACCACGACGGCGAATACCACCACAGCGAGGTACCAAAAAAAGCTCCAGGTTCTGGCCGCGCGTTCGCTCGTCATGCAACGATGGTATCGCAGTGACCGAGGGAACACCCTCGCCGGAACCCAGCCCGCTTATCTCACCGGGTTTCGTAGCGAGGGCGGCGAGGCGCAAGTATCCGCTGGGATTGTCGCGAATCGGGCGACGCAGTCGTAGTAGCTCTACGTCGAGGAGCTAATTTGCGACAAGCACGGCGGGACGCGGCGATTCGCCGTCCGTAGTAGATACCCGGTGAGATATGCGGGTTAAACGGTCCGCGAGTACACCGGTCCGTCGCCGGGTGCGCCAAGGTAGGCATCGAAGGGCATGCAGAGGTTTCGCAGAAAGAAACGGCCCGCCGGCGTGACCCTGAGCCCGG
>JAIVTZ010000234.1:0-6089 GCA_049188105.1 Deltaproteobacteria bacterium
ACCCTCGATCTAGAGGTCTACCGTTGGTGGCCGGAATAGCCAGTTCTCAATTTCCACCCGCCCGTCCTCATCAGATTTCTGATTGATCGTCTATCCGGACGGCAGGCGGGACGCCTGCCCCACAACGATGGCATCAGCCTTCATGGCCGGCTTGTGGGGCAGGCGTCCCGCCTGCCAAATGTGTGCACTACAAGGTGACCAGAGATTCCTGCCGTAGCTGCCACGAAGATCTGATCCGCGAGAGGGTGGCTGGGAACATTGAGAATTGAGAATTCAGAATTGAGAATTGTCGTAGAGCCGCATCGGACGCAGTTGGCCGATGAGGCCGAGCTCGTGGCAGCGGGACCAGAAGAGCTCGACGGACTCGAGCTCGCGGGCGCCCAGCTCGTATCGGAGAATTCGGCCCAGATACTCGGCGGCGAGATCCTCAGGCCAGCCCGAGGCTGCGGCGTGGGCCGCGACGATGTCGGGAATGCGGCGGCGATTGATTTCGCGGCGTCGAGCGAGGATCTCGGGAACGCCGCCGATATCATGATCGGCGCGCACCATCCAACAGGCGAAGACGAACGGCAGCCCGGTCAGCTCCTTCCACGCCTCGCCGAGGTCGAGCTGGTGGGGGTAGCGGGATGAATCGGGTTCGTCGCGGACCACCTTGTCGCCGATGAGGAGCACGGTGTCGGGCGCGTCGTCCGACCCGTTGACGTCGGACGAATCGAGGACGCTGATTTCCGGGTCCCGGCCGAAAAGATCGGCGAAGACCATCTGCAGCAGTGCCACCGACGTGTGGCTGTCGCCATCGACGTGGACGTGCCGCACTCCTTCCATCGGTATCCGGCTGAAGACCCGCACGGTGAGGGTGGGGCCGTCGGAGCCGATGGCGCCGACCGGCACGATGCACAGCTCTTCGGGAGAGAGCTGGAAATCGATCACCGGGCACAGGGCCACCTCCGCACGGCCGAGGATCAGGGTCTCGAGCAGCCGGCTCGGGACATCGGTGATGAGCTTCACTCCTGGTTCGTTCTCGAGTCCATCGACCAGAGGCCGGGCGTTGAGGAAGCTGACGGCGGCGACGTTGTGCAATCTGCCGCCTTCAGATCAGCGGGTCGTGGGGCATCGAGCCGCGGCGGCTGCGGAGGTAGGCGAAGGGGGTGGCGAAGAGGAAGTTCGACACCCGTGAGGTGTAGACGTCGGCCGAGCGCTCGATCTGGCGGGCGAGGTGGCTCTTGTCGTTGCCCGCGCGAAGGAGCGCCCCCCAGATCGGGTTTTCGAGCTCGGAAGCCGCTCGCGCCAGCGGTGCGATACGCCCGTCGAGCTCCTCGGTTTCGGTTCGCAGACGGGCGATCTCGGCCTCGAGATCATCGGCGGATGCCGCCGGTTGCTGGCCGTAACCCTGCCGCAGTCGTTGCAACGCCAGCCGAAGGCGGCTGTGGGCGGTCTCCAACCCCACTTTCTCCTTCATCAGGCCGATGAGCGTTTTTTCGGTGTCTCGAAAGGCCTCGACCGCCGCCAACTCCTCCTCGAGCTCGCGCAGGATCAGCGCGGTCCGCCAGCGGAGGCTCGATTTCGACATTTTCACATCGGCGTAGACATGATCACCCACGTAGAGGATCGCCGCCCCGGACAGCCCCAGGTACTCCTCGACCCTGGTGGCGTCGCCGCCGAGGTAGGCGCCGGGACCGGGGATCGGTCCGGCCACCGGCTGCAACAACCCCGCCTCTTCGTCGGCAATTGAGAAGAGGGGCAGGTTGTAGCTGAAGAAGCCAGGCTTTCGGGCGCCGACGATAACGAGCTCGAAGAGATCGCGCCAGGTGCGGTCCGGGGCCAGGTAGCGGTCGTAGGCGAAGGACATGATCTTCTGTGCGTAGGACCACTCGGAGTTCGAGATCAGCATCAGGCGCTTGCCGGCCTGGAGCTGATCGAGCAACGCTTGTGGCGCTTGTGGGTCGAGGACGATGTACGGCTCCGGGTCGGCCATGATGTCGGCCTTGAGCGAGCCCTCGATGTGGGTCTCGTCGAGCCGCGCGTGGACCTGTCGGTACAGATTCTCGTAGCCGTGGACCTCGGGAAAGACGTGCTGGTCGTAGAGGTCCACCAGCTGGGCATAGAGACAGCTCGCGGAGAGCGAGAAGAGGGTGTTGAGGAAGAAGAACCTCGGCTCCGAGAGGTCGACCGGGGTGTGGCGGTAGACCTTGCGCTGCTCCTCGAAGCTTATGGTTCGGGTGCCGTGGGCGGCGCGCATGACGTAACCGAAGCGATTGGCCTTGACGATGTTGCCGAGCTCGCTGTCGATCACCAGCCCTCGGATCACCAGGTCCGGATCGAACTCGAGGTCCTCGATCGGCCAGCCGTCGGCGACGAAGAGCCCCTTCAGCCGGTCGTAGACCTTCTGCTCCCAGACGTCTGCCCGGTAGTGGACCAGGGTGTAGTCCATGTCGTAGCCGATCGCCCGGATCGTCCGCAGGTTCAGCGTCCGGTTCGAGTAGATCTGTCGCCCCGGCGGGGAATGTTCGAGATCGAGTGTCGATTCCGTCATTGGCCAGAGTGTAGCAGCCATTTTTCTCCGGCCGTTATTACTGACGGCCTCCGTCCGTCGGTAATAACGGCCGGAGAAAAATAAGAGGAATGAATGGCTTGACGAAATACTCCATCTAGAGTATATTAGTAGTATGAAAGTTAAGACATCTGTCACACTGAGTGAGGAGCTGGTCGAGGAGCTCGACGAAATGACTGATGAGGATTCCAATAGGTCTCAGATGATCGAGCGAGCCGTCGCCGAGTTCATCGAGAATCGACGTCGACGGCTCCGTGATGTCCGTGACCTCGAAATTCTGAACCGCTCAGCCGACGAGCTGAATCAGGAAATCGACGACGTGCTCGCGTATCAGGTGATTCCGTGAATCGGGGTGAACTCTACCGGGTGCGCCGCCCTGGGGGCGGCGACCCCAAGCGGTCGCGGGTTTTTGTAGTGGTGAGCCGCCAAACGGTGATCGACTCCCGTTTCTCGACCGTCATCTGCGCGCCGGTTATGAGCCGAAGGGACGGTCTCGCCACCCAGGTTGAAATCGGCATTGATGAGGGGCTCAGGCACGAATCGAGCATTCACTGCGATGCCCTGGTCAGCCTCCCCAAGTCCTTGTTGACGGACTACGTCGGGCGCCTCTCGCTCGAACGTCTCGGTGACCTCCACCGCGCCCTCCGCGTAGCTCTCGATGTCGAGTCACATCGAGAGATATGAACTCAAGACCTCCTTTTGTGATCTTGCTCACGGCGCAAAAACGGTTCTGGATCTATATTGATATTGGACGCACCGGATAATTTCCTCCTTCACAAGCCCGATCGCGGGCTTGCTTTTTTTTGTCCAATTTTCAGAGTGCTACCGCGCGAGGTGCCAGGCACGCCGACATGATGTTGAGGACAACATCATGTCGGGATGCCAGGCACCTCCGGTGAACGCGCCCTTGCCCTGAGTCCTGGGAGGACGGGTGGGAATTGAGAACTGGAAGTTTCGGTCCGAGGTGCATGGGTGGAAAATCCGAAATCCGAAATCCGAAATCCGAAATTGGCGGCCCTACTCCTCCGGGTGCACCACCCCGATGTACGGCAGCGCCCGGAACTTCTCCGCCCAGTCGAGACCGCAGCCGACGACCCAGGCGTCCGGGATTTCGAAGCCAAGGTAGTCGATCCGGGCGTAGACCTCGCTCCGCTCGGGCTTGTGCACCAGCACGCAGGTCTTGAGCGACGCCGGCTGCCTGGCGGTCAGGGTTCGCACCAGGTAGGCCAGTGTGTAGCCGGTGTCGACGATGTCCTCCACGATCAGCACGTGCTGGCCGGCGATATTGCGGCGCAGGTCCATGATCATCCGAACCGCGCCGTCGGTGTCGGTGGCGTTGCCGTAGGTCGAAAGAGCCATGAAGTCGATGCTGCGCGGGATGGTCAGTCGTCGCGCGAGATCCGCGAGAAAGATGAAGGACCCCTTGAGGATTCCGATCAAGATCAAATCATCCACATCGCGGTAGTCGGCAGAGATGCGGCGCGCGAGCTCCTCCACCTTGGCACGGATCTCCTCCTCGCTGATCAGCACCTCGGGCATGTTCTCGGGCATCGCAGTCTCCTTGTCCGGTCGAGCGAAGCCTAGCGTGGAAGAGCGCTCCGGTCTACATGATTCAAGATCCAAGATGCAAGATACAAGATCCAAGATGCAGGATCGATCCGATGTGCATCTTGCATCCTGTATCTTGCATCCGAGTTAGAGTGTGCGTGGTATGAAGAAGAACGACGATTCGACTCGCAGTGTCACCGGGCGGCCGATCCTGAGGCTGTTCAAGGACTACGCCTGGCGCTACCGGTGGAGTTACCTCGCCGGCGTACTGTTCCTGTGGGTGACGAACTACTTGACGGTGAGCATCCCCGGCCAGATCGGCCACGCCATCGACGCCCTGCGTGCGGACCAGCCTCTCGGCCGGTACGTCGCCGCCATCGCGATCATGGGAGTTTCTGTGATCGTGGTGCGCAGCCTGTCGAGGATCCTGATTTTCAATCCCGGGCGCCACCTCGAATACTTTCTGCGCAAGGATCTCTTTGCCCACCTGCTGCGTCTGCAGCCGTCCTTTTACGCGACCCACAAGCGCGGCGATATCGTCAGCCGCGCCTCCAATGACATCACCTGGGTGCGCACCCTGGTCGGTTTCGCCGGCCTGCAGGCCGTTAACGTAACCCTCGCGATCGTGCTGACCGGCTGGAAAATGGTCTCGTTGTCACCCCGTCTGACGCTGATGGTGCTGCTCCCGATCATGGTCGGGGTCGGCCTCGTCCAGTTCGGGATCCGGCGTCTCTTCCACCTCGCGCGGCGGAGCCAGGAGCAGCTCGGCGAGATTTCGGAGCACGTGCTGGGGAGCCTCCAAGGGATGGCGGCGATTCAGGGCTTTGCGGCGGAGGACGCATTTGTCGAACGATTCGAGGCGCGCAACCGCGACTGGCTGCGCACCGGGATGCGTTTGGCCCTGATCCGGTCGATCGCCCTGCCGCTCATCGTGCTCTCCGGTGGTGTCGCCATGTTCGCCCTGATTGCCGTCGGCGGCCCCATGGTCCTCGACGGAACTCTGACAGTCGGCCAGCTCGCGGCGTTCACCGCGCTCCTCACGGTCTTTCTGCCGCCGCTGCGCTCGATGGGTTGGATGATGTCGGTTGTGCAGCGTGGGCGGGCCGCTCTCGAGCGCATCTTCGAGCTCGAGTACACGGCCGGGCCAACCGGCATCTTCCTGAAGAAGGAACCGCAAACCGGCCGTATCTACTACGCCAAGGCCTTCATCTACCCGCTGGTGGCGGCACCCTTCGTGCGCCTGTTCGGCGATAACGGCTTCTTCGTGCTGCATGCGCTTCTTCTCGCCGGGCTGTTCGCCACCGGTTTCCTCTACCTGCGACGGGCAATGGAGCCGGCCGCGGCGTCGCTCTATACCGCGACGTATCTGATGGCGTCTGTAGCGCTGTTGTATTACTTCTGGATAACGCCGGAGTGGTTCAATCTCAGCCTCGTCTTTTTCGCCACCTTCTTGGCGGGCTTCTTTTCCAGCTTTGTGCCGGGGGCCGCCGCTTTCTTGGTGACCTTTATGAGGACCACTTTCTTGGCGGGTGTCTTCGCCGCAGCCTTCTTAACGGGAGCTTTCTTTGCGGCTTTCTTGACGGGTGTCTTTGCCGCAGCCTTCTTGGAAGTTTTCTTTGTTCCGGTGGTCTTTTTCTTCGCAGTACCCATGGAGCTCCTTTTTATAGAAATATACAGTCCGCCCATTATAGTGGGGAAACCGGGGAATTAACATTAACAGCTACCTCCCCGTCAACGTAAATTGGTAAATTTATTGTAACTAGATGGTGTAACTTTTGAGAAAAGGGCATGGAATTGGTTTCATGCCCTTTTTTTTATAGAATACAATCGAGATAGATAAGTTGGTTTTTGCTTTAATGACAGACATACCTGGAACAGAAAAACAATGACACAACCAAATCAAAATTTAATTTCCAGATTTCTAAACCGAAAACTGGTTTTTGGTACCACTTTGGGTGTTGCCATATTTTTTATGCTCATCGGTGTGATT
>JAIVTZ010000235.1:0-6068 GCA_049188105.1 Deltaproteobacteria bacterium
GTGTTGAGTTTTGAGTTTTGAGTTTTGAGTTGCGGACGCCGTGACTCTCCCCCTCCCGGAAACCGGGTGGGCGGATGATAACTCAAAACTCAAAACTAAGAACTCAAAACCGATTGGGGTAGGTGGATGGAAAATCCGAAATCCGAAATCCGAAATCCGAATTCCTACTTGTGCACCAGGTGCTTCATCTCGGACCGCCCAAGATCTGACTCGGCCGTAATCACGACCGCCGATGTGCCCCCGGAGTACGACGGCATCGTGGCATCCGCCGAAAAGCGACCGTGGTCATCAGTCCTGCCTTCCGCCAGCACCACCCGTCGCGGTTCGACCGTGGATTTGAAGAGTACCGAGATCGCCACTGCGGCTTGCGGTTTGTTGGCAAGCGAATCGACGGCCGTCACGCTAATCTCGGTTTGGGCACCGTACGTAAAATCGTGTTCAACTGATGCACGGAGAATGAGATGCGCCTGCCCTCTCTGCGATTCGAGATAATCAAGAATCACCTGGTCGAGAGATGGCTCCTCTCCATCGCCCGGGCCGCCCTCGGCGCCGTGGATGATCGTCGTGTCATCGGCGTTCGGCGCCTCCTTGGTGGCACCGGTGAGTTGTTCCACCCCCCCCGATTGCACGGCGTCGACGATTGCCCGGTGCTGCCGTTCCATGAGCGAGGCTATGGCCTCCTTGTCGACATCCTGCTCGACCAAGTCGTCATAGGGCGTCCGGCAGGAATAGAGTATCTCTCCGCTCGTGTAGACGAGGGACTCCACCAACGGGTTCGCGCGACCTTTGTCCTCGGTCTGCACGTGATAGGTGGTACCGGAATATCGAATGTCGGTGTTATATCCAGTGAGCACCACGGTGGGACAATTTCCTCCAGAATAAAGGCTAGCGCGGAGGACGCCCGCGGTCAATGCGGGCTAGTACAATCGGATGATGGCGCCTCTTTCGATACTCTTCGTGTGCATCGGCAACAGCTGCCGGTCGCCGATGGCCGAGGCCATTGCGCGCCATCTCGGCGGCCGACGAGTCGACGCGCGGTCGGCAGGCCTCGCGCCGGCTGGATTTGTCGCCGGCGGGACCCTGACCACGCTGGACGCGCTCGGGTACTCGGGTGAAGGTCTGTGGTCGAAGGGCCTTGACGATGTGTTGGTCGAAGATCTCGACATCGTGGTCTCGCTGCTCGGGAACCAGGCATTCGACCTCTTGCCGCAGGGGACGGGTGCGAGACGTGAAACGTGGGCGGTCTTCGATCCCTTTGGAGAAGACGAAGAGGTTTACCTCGAGGTGGCCCGTGAGCTCGAGGTCAGGATCCGCGCACTCCTCAGCGAAGAGCTGGACGGGGAACTTTTTCTTTCCTGACCGCTCACATTGACTGATGCGGCGTGTGGCACACTGTGTCGGTGGATTTCAACGAAGTGTACGAGCAGTTCAAGCTTCCGGTGTGGCGGCTGGCTCGGCGGCTGACCAGAAGTGACGAAGAAGCGCTCGACACGACACAGGAGATTTTTCTTCGGGTCTGGCGCGGGCTTCCCGGATTCCGCGGCGAGGCCAAGCTCAGCACGTGGGTGTTTCAGATTGCCTGGAATTATCTCCGAGCATACAGGCGGAAAATGGGAAGAAACCTGCAGTTCATCAGCGAAGGCAACCACGGCGATTGTGAGCCGGAGAATATCGTTCGCGATCGGCAGGCCGACCCGGAGCGCCGGGCGGCAGCCGTCGAGTTGCTGGATCGGGTCGAGGACGCTCTCCGCGAGCTTCCAGAACACTATCGAGTGGTGGTGTGGCTTCGCGACGGTGAAGAGCTGAGCTATCGGGAAATCGCCGACGCCCTCGATCTTCCGATCGGTACGGTGAGGTCTCGCCTTGCCCGGGCTCGAGATGCATTGCGCAGGATTGTGGAGATCTGATGGAGGACGAACGTATCGAACGGCTCAGTCGGCTGATCGACGGGGACCTCACCCCGGCAGAGGAGCGGGATCTGAGGGCCCGGCTGGAGTCGGATCCGGTTCTCGCCGCAGATCTGACCGCACTCACCGAAATTCGGCGGTCACTGGCCGCTCTCGCCATCAAGGAGCAGGCGCCGGCAGTCCTCGACACACTGGTGGAACCCCTACTTCGAGGACGGCCCGAGCCGATCACTATTCGCCCCTGGGTGCGTTGGCTGGCTACCGCGGCCATAGTCATCGCGGGTCTGACCGTGGTTTTCGAAATCTATTTTGGTCATTTGGCTCATAACGTCGAGAACAAGCTCGCCCGCCAGGATCTGCGACCGGCCGCCGAGCCGACCCAGAGGTTTGCGCTCGCCCCTCTGCCGACGAGCTCCGTGCCGCCTGAAAAGCAACTGATCGGGGTCGGCGAGCGCCTTCTGGCGAGCCCAATACCGGATGTCAAGGTCGGCCACCCTCCCGCCTTGGAGATTCTCGGCCCGCTCGAGGAAGCGGTCGGCGATGAGCTCTCGACGCCACAAGACTCCGTTCTCGGCAGCAGGGACAAGACGAAATCCGAATTTGCCGGGGTGTCGGCTGGTCGATCCGACGGGTCGAGGACTCGGGACGCCCCGCCCGCGCCGCGGCCAGCATCCGAGATAACCGCGACGGCTAAGGTTGCCGAAGATGAGGACGTGTCGACCCGGGGCGCCGCGAGCTCAGAAAGCCGGTTGTGGCGAGACCACACGCCGGCTGGCAGAGGACAGATCTTCATTTTTGTCGAAGAAGAAACCGCCTGGAGGGAATTCGAGGCCAAGGCATTCTGCACGCCGGGTCGCTATACGATCCGGGTCAAGGTCAGCGCCGGTGTGGTATCGGCGGTCTGGCCGGTCGGCGGCGCAACAGCGGGCAAGACCTCCCCGCGTCTCTGCGCTGGACAACTGGTCGTCGGTCTCACCATCGACGGGGTACCGGACGGTGAGTACTCGGCCGAGGTGGTGGTCCTGCAGCGAGACGCAGGAAGATGACGCGAGCCTTCTTCGAGCACACCGAAGTGAGAAAACACCGCTAGCTTCTCACCACCTCGCCACGCGACATGGTGAGAAGAGCGGGCCGGGTGGGGTACGTCGCCGGCCGCGGCAGGCGATTGGTGAGACTTTCGGGCTCGGTTGGCCGCGTCAGAAGCTCCCGAGGGCTTCGCGTTCGTCGTCGAAGACCTCGAACACCGTGATCAACTGCGTGACCTGCAAGATGTCGTTGATCTTCGGCGACAGGTGCATCAGCTTGAGCTGCCCGCCGCGCTTGGTGACGGTGGTGTAACAGGCCACCATCTCACCGATTCCGGAAGAGTCGATTGCGGTAACGCCGCCAAGGTCGAGAATGACGTTGTTCTTATCGTCCTCGAGGGATTGGCCGATCAACTCGCGGATCTTCACGTCACCGGCGCCAATTGTAATTTTTCCGGAAAGCTCGATGACACGAGTGTCACCAACGTCTCGTACACTGCTCTTCATACTTCACTCCTTTGCCGGAGACCGTCCACGCAGTCGAGACATGACTCGACTCATGACCGGTCGCTGTCAGTTTGGTCGAGATGGCGGACCATCACTACAGCCGTTCCACCGGTTGGTGTCGGGCCGAACTCGACACGGTTCATGAACTGCCGCATGTAGAAGATACCCCGTCCACTTGGTCGCAGCAAATTTTCGGGGGCGGTCGGGTCGGGAATGTCCGCCGGGTCAAATCCATCACCCTCATCTTCAACGCGGATGGTCACGGTCGAATTTTCGATCGCGAAGAACACCCGCACATCTTGGTCAGGATTCTGTCCGTTACCGTGGCGCACCGCATTTGCCAGCGCTTCGCGCAGCGCGGTGACCAGCCAGTACTCTTCATCGGCTTTGCATCCGGCACGCCGGCACAGATCGAGAAGCGTTCGCTCGGCGACCTCGATGTTTTCGAAGCGACTCGCCATAACGAGCGCAGCCGTCAGTTTGTTATTTGAGGCCATCAGCGCGGTGAGTATAACCGAAGTCAGTCGTCGCCCGCGAGGTCGGCTTCGTCGATCCCATCGGTCTCGGGCTCAACCATCTGCAGAACCCATTGGTGGAAGTTGGTCTCGGCAGCTGTCACCGGAATAGCGAGTATTTCGGGCAGCTCGTAGGAATGGTACTCCCTAATCGCCGAAGAGACCTGTTCGAAGAGCTTCTCCGGTGTCTTGATCAGGAGCAGGTACTCGGTGTCCTCACACACTTTTCCCTTCCACCGATAGATGGAACGAAGACACGGGACAATATTGATACACGTGGCGAGGCGGCGGGCAATGAGCTCCTCGGAGATCTCCACCGCCTGTTGCTCGGTACCCACGGATGTCATCACGAGGGAGATCTTCTCGAGATCGGTCATGGCCGAAAACTAACCGAGATCGACACATGAGTCAAGCGGTGGACTCTCCGCACGGGGCTGTCGGTTCGCCCGCTCGTCTCACCGGGTTTCGTGACCAGGGCGGCGAAGCGCAAGTATCCGCTGGGATTGTCGCGATTCGGGGGACGCAGTAAATACCCGTTGAGATCGGCGGGTTAGTAGCGCCGAAGCAATCCAACGACCACTCCCTGCACCTGGACATCATCAGCCGGCGCGATCATTGTCGGCATGGCCGGGTTGGCGGGTTGGAGACGGAGGGTGGTTTCACTTTCCCGGTAGATTCGCTTGAGGGTCACCTCGTCGGCGACCAACGCCACCACCATCTCGCCGTCGGCCGCAGTCTGGGTTCGCTGCACCACCACCAAATCGCCGTCGTGGATCCCATCTCCGATCATCGAGTCTCCACGTACGCGAAGAACGTAGTGCTCGCCGCTGCGGAGGAACTCGGTGGGTACGAAGACCCGCTCGTCACCGGGGATGGACTCGATCGGCGTGCCGGCAGCGACGACGCCGAACAGGGGCAGCTCGGAGGCGTGCGGCTGGGAGGAGTTCAACTGTGGTAGGACCAGGCCCCGTTTCTGATGCTTCTGCCGTTCGAGATAACCCTTGCGTTCGAGATGAGCCACGTGCTTCTGCGCACTGGCGGTGCTTCGGAAGCCGAAGGCGTCCGCGATTTCTTGGAGGGTCGGGGCGACGCCGTCATCCGTGATTCGCTTTTCGATGAACCGCAAGACATCGCGTTGCCGTTCGGTGAGATAGGTCATCCCAACGCCTCCCACCTCGACCATAGGTGATAATAAGGCGTAAGTCAATGCAATTCGGGACCGGCAGCATACCGCCGGTCCCGAATTGCAAATGGTCGGGGCGAGTGGACTTGAACCACCGGCCTCACGGTCCCGAACCGTGCGCTCTACCAGACTGAGCTACGCCCCGAGGAAAAGGGATTTTAGCGGATGCGACGCATAATGGCAATAACAGTTCCGTTGTGGCGGGGTACACTAGCCTGCATCGCTCGTGGAAGGGGAAAACGATGGCGAAAGAGCGCGCACAGTGGACCGGCCGCCTCGGATTCGTTTTGGCAGCTGCCGGGAGCGCCATCGGTCTTGGAAACCTCTGGAAGTTCCCGTACATCACATACGAGAATAACGGTGGCGCATTCGTGCTCGTTTATCTCGCCGCCATCGCGGTTGTCGGTGTGCCCATCATGGTGGCGGAGATCGTGCTCGGTCGACGAAGTCAGAAGAACGCCGTCGGTGCTTTTCGCGTCCTGGCGCAGGGCAAGGCGGGTGGGCGGCTGTGGCAGGGGGTCGGTTTTCTCGGCGTCATGACGGGTTTTGTCATCCTCTCGTACTACAGCGTCATTGCGGGATGGACCATCCGCTACATCCTCATGGCGGTGTCGGGCGAGCTGGGCGGTCTCGCGCATCACCCCGCGGATCTGCAGGCGTTCTTTGGCGAGTTTCTCAGCAATCCATACCAGCAGATCCTGTTTAACTCCCTCTTTATGGGCGCGACGATCGGGATCGTCTACTTTGGCGTTGGACGAGGCATCGAAAGGGCCGCCAAGTTCCTCATGCCCGTGCTGCTGTCGATTCTCGTCATGCTCGTGATCTACTCGTTCTGGACACCCGGGTTTGGCGAGGCGATGCGATTCCTCTTCCGTCCGAACTTCAGCGAGCTCTCCGCGGGCGGGGTGCTCGAGGCTCTCGGCCACAGCTT
>JAIVTZ010000236.1:0-6059 GCA_049188105.1 Deltaproteobacteria bacterium
CTCCTCGTTCCACACGTTGTGGAGGGCCGCGAGAATGATGCCGACGGCGCTCGGATCATCTCTCGGATCGATACGAATCAGACGATCGAGAGTCTGTTCCGGCGACTCGACGGTGATATTGAAGAAGAGCTGCGCCCGCCGCAGCTTGTCCTCCGGAGGCGCGTCGTCGATGACAGCAAAAACATCGCGCCTCACAGATCCTGACAGGGTGTTGTCAAGGTACTCGAGAGCCCGGGCACGGAGGTTGGGCTGGCCGCTGAGGAGACTGCGTTGCGCCGCCCGAACGTCCTCGGGATTTTCAATGAGCTCGAGCAGGCCGAAGACGTTGCCGACCTTCCTCGCCATCCGTTGCGCCAAAAGCTGCTGCGGCAGGGTCGGCACCCGTCCGTCCCTATTCCACACAGCCAGCGGCCCATCGAGACGCGCCTCGTGAAGCGAGGACACCGCCCACAGATCGGCAAGCAGCCGCAGATACCGGGAAGCCTCGTGGCCGAGTTGGTCAATGATCGTGCGCCGTTTGAAACTGATCTCCTCGCTGCGCGTCCTCATGTAAACCAGGGCCTCGATGATCTTCGAGCGCAGCATGGCGTCACTGGCGTCGATGTTTTCAATCAGTGCGTCAGCGCCGCTCTGGATCCCGATGAGAGCGATCGTCTTCGGCATCGCCCGCCGCACCCATATCTGCTCGTCCGGCGAATTCATAAAGAGGAGCAGCTGCTCAACCGCACTCTCTCCCTGGGCGACGAGAGCGTCTCGCGCCTCGTGCTTGAGGCGCCGGTTGGCCATCAACGAAATAAGAATCGTCGCGTACAAGGGGTTGGGTCCGCCACGGTCGAATCGCAACCGGACGGTGCCTATGGCCGCCCGCACCACCGCGAGGTCGCGATCATAGAGAAGCTGAACCACCACGTCGCTGGCCGTCGGGTCAGCCACCTGGCCAAGCGCGCGGGCGGTTTCCGCCCGCACTTCCGGGTCGTCGTCGGCAACCAGCCCGGCGAGCACCTCCTCGGCGCGCTGAGCTCCCTCCGGATCGCCGCCGCCGAGGAGGCTTGCCACCGCCGAGGCCCGAATATGGAGGTCGTCGTCATCGAGATGATCCAGCGCCAACTTCGCCGCGTGCTCGCCGCGCAGCACGGCAAGGGTCCGCATGGCGCCGGTTCGCACCTCGGCATCGACGTCGCTCATCGCGCGTTCGACCAGAGGCGCCGCATCCTCGCGCCCGGTGTCGGCCAATATTTCGAGGGTCTTTCGGCGGACCTCCGCGCTTTCGTGGTGGAGCAGCAGGGGCGGCACGAGGCGCCCTTCTCCGCTGTTCGACAACAGCTCGAGGCTGTGCAGCACCTTACGGGCATCCGAGCTACCGAGCGACTGCACGAGGGTCGTCACCGTGGTCACGTCGCTCGTGTCGATGACAGCATCCGGCTGGATGGTTCCCGATTTCAGACCCTCGCGGAAGGCCGTGACGTACTCGTTCCGCACCTTGACGGTCAGCACCACCCACGATCCCGCCAGGATGAGAGTCAGCACGCTGACGAAGTTCGCCGGCAGAAACCTCAGGGTCAAGAGAATGAGGACTGCCGCCATGCCCTTGCCGAAGCGCTGGACAAAGACGTCGATAAATGCCTTGGCCCTGACCCGGAGGTCCGCCGCCACCGGCATGAAGAGCAGCTCGCGGGTCACCTGGTCGACAGAGTGGCGGAGGCTGCCCTCGCCAACGAAGAGGACCCAGATCAACGGAAATACCAACATCGGCGCGAACACGATTGCCAGCACCACCCCGAGCTGGGCGATCAGGACCGTGGACGGAAGCACTCGCATACCCACGCCGACGCCGAGGGCGCGGTGGATCCGCCCGGTGAAGATGAGCTGGAAGAAAAACCCCACGACTCCCACCAGGCTCAGGGCGATGCTGATCATCGAGGTGCGCTGATCGAGGGTGTCCGTCGTGATATCCACCCACCAGTTGAACTGCCACTGCACCAGCTGCCCCACCATGACCGTGGCCAACATCAGGAGGGCGATGAGGGCGAGAAGCCGCGAACCGCGCAGAGTCCGTAGACCGCCTCGCGCCTCCTCGTACCGTCCGTGACGACGACGGGGCGGAGCCACGGGCCTGGGACCCTTCACCCTTTCGATGAGCACCACCAACAGAGGAACGGCGAGCAGCAAGACCGCGGCGGCGAGCAGGGTGTGTCGGGTTCCCGTGACCTGCGTGACCGCATATGCCAGCACGCCTCCGAGGACCGCGCCGAGGAGGCCACCGGCGCCGATGAAGGCGAACAGCCGCCGCGCCTGGCGCGGGTCGAAGATCTGGTTGGCGTACGTCCAGAACTGAGAGACCGCGATCGCGAACGCCATGCTCAGCCAGATGTAGTAGGCCACCGCAACCCATTTGCCGCCGGTACCGAATAGGTAGAAGAACAGGGTCAGCCCAAACACGTGGAGCAGGGTGAAGCCGAGGATCAGTATCGGCAGCCGATACCGTCCCGCAAGACGGGAGTAGACGACCAGCACCGGGAACGAGATCAACGCCACCGCGAGATAGACCCACGGCAGGCGCTCCGCGCCCAGCGCGTCGATGTAAGCGGCCTGGCGGACGCTCTTGCCCGCGAAGTGAACCGTAGTGAGGACGAGGAACTCGAGAAAGAAGAGCCAGGCCAGAGCCCCTTCACCGGGGTGGATGCCGAATGCGGCACGGCGCAGCACACGCCGCGGACTCGCGGCGTGCGGATCGAGATGAGACGAATTTACCATGCTGGGCTTCACGCACCCATACGGTAACCCGGCCCATCAATCGAGGCAATGGCGTGGCTTGTCTGCGGCCACGATTGGTCACAGACCGGTTGGTGGATCTTAGTGCGAAGGACTAAGAAACTACCGACCACCCCCTGAACCAAGATCTTAGTTGAGAAACATAAGAAATCTCCAAAAATTGGTTGACAGTCACCGCCAAAATGGCTATAGTCCCTTTAGCACTCTCCTCGTGCGAGTGCTAAAATACACACATAACTCGAAAGGAGAGAGACAGATGAAAGTCAAACCACTGAGCGATCGCGTCCTCCTGAAACGCATCGAAGACGAGGAAGAAGTGCGCGGAGGCATTATCATTCCGGATACCGCAAAGGAGAAGCCCCAGGAGGCGGAGGTGGTGGCGGTAGGTGACGGCAAGCTGGACGACAACGGCAAGCGTCTCCCGATGACCGTGAAGAAGGGCGACCGGGTGCTCATCGGTAAGTACACCGGCCAAGACATCAAAATCAACAACGAGGAGCACACAATCGTCCGCGAAGACGAGATCCTCGCCATCATCCAGAAATAGGAGGCCTATCATGGCTGGTAAACAGATCGTCTACTCCGAAGACGCTCGGAGCAAGCTCATCGCGGGCGTCAACAAGCTCGCCAATGCGGTCAAAATCACTCTCGGCCCCAAGGGCCGCAACGTGGTGCTCGAGAAGAAGTTCGGCTCGCCGACCATCACCAAGGACGGCGTCACCGTCGCCAAGGAGATCGAGCTCCCCGACCCGCTCGAGAACATGGGCGCACAGATGGTGCGCGAGGTCGCCTCGAAGACCTCGGACGTGGCCGGTGACGGCACCACCACGGCGACCGTTCTCGCGCAGACCATCTATCGCGAGGGCATCAAGAACGTCACCGCCGGCGCCAACCCCATGGACCTCAAGCGCGGCATCGACCAGTCCACGAAGGTGGTGATCGACTCCATCACCGACCTCTCCAAGCCGGTCGAGGGAGATTCTGTGGCCGATGTCGCCACCATTTCCGCCAACGCCGACACCGAGATCGGCGAGATCATTCGCGAGGCCATGGAGAAGGTCGGCAAGGACGGCGTCATCACCGTCGAGGAGGCCAAGGGCCTCGAGACCACCCTCGAGGTGGTCGAGGGCATGCAGTTCGACCGCGGCTATCTCTCGCCCTACTTCGTGACCGACCCCGAGCGCATGGAAGTGGTGCTTGAGAACGCCGCGATCCTCATCTTCGAGAAGAAGATCTCGAACATGAAGGACCTGCTGCCGATCCTCGAGCAGACCGCTCAGCAGGCTAAGCCCCTCCTGATCATCGCCGAGGACATCGACGGCGAGGCCCTCGCCACCCTGGTGGTCAACAAGCTGCGCGGCACCCTTAATATCTGTGCGGTGAAGGCCCCCGGTTTCGGCGACCGCCGCAAGGCCATGCTCGAGGACGTCGCCGTCCTCACCGGCGGCAAGATGATCTCCGAGGATCTCGGCATCAAGCTCGAGAACGTCACCTGGGACGACCTCGGCAGCGCCAAGAAGATCGTCGTCAACAAGGATGACACCACGATCGTCGTCGATGACGACGACGAGTCCAAGCACGAGGCCGTTCTCGGCCGCGTCGGCCAGATCAAGCGACAGATAGAGGACACCACCTCCGACTACGACCGCGAGAAGCTCCAGGAGCGCCTGGCCAAGCTTGTCGGCGGAGTGGCGCAGGTCAAGATCGGTGCAGCCACCGAGACCGAGATGAAGGAGAAAAAGGCGCGCGTCGAGGACGCCCTCAACGCCACCAAGGCGGCCGTCGAAGAGGGCATCGTGCCCGGCGGCGGCGTCGCTCTCCTGACTGCTATGGGCGCGGTGGAGAAGCTCGCGAAGGATGCCTCGGGCGACATTCTCACCGGTATGAACATCATGCTCCGTGCGCTCGAGGAGCCAACCCGTCAGATCATCCTCAACTCCGGCGTCGAAGAGGCCGCGGTGATCGTGCGCGAGCTTCGCGAAAAGGGCGGCAACATCGGCTACGATGCCGCCACCGGCGAGATCACCGACATGGTCAAGGCCGGCATCATCGACCCGGCCAAGGTGGCCAAGAACGCCCTGATCAACGCCTCCTCGATCGCCGGTCTGCTCCTCACCACCGAGGCGCTGGTCGCCGAGATCCCCGAGGATAAGAAAGACGCCGGCATGCCCGGTGGCGACATGGGCGGCATGGGCGGCATGGGCGGCATGGGCGGAATGTACTGATCGACCCTGTCCAGATACGAACAACCGACCCGGGCCTCACGGCCCGGGTTTTTTTTGGGTAGATGCTGGATGCTGGATGCTGGATGCCAGATGCCAGATACCGGATTCCAGATACCGGATATCAGATGCCGGATACCGGATTCCTGATCCGCAAGAAGAAACCGGGCGACGCCGTGAAAATCGAAGTTCGCCGCGGCGAGAAACGAGTCGAACTCGACGTCACACTGGGAAAATGGGACGATTAAGATCGACTCCCTGCCTCCTTGGTGACCGTTCACGACCGAAGCCATTTGAAACCGCTGATAAACGCTAATGAACGCTAATTCAGGCCGTCAAAGCAAAATGAAGACGTGCTTGGAGAAATCCCAATCGGTACGGCAGCGACATGGAACATCGGAGCTGGACTTATTGAACATTAGCGTTCATTAGTGTTTATCAGCGGTTCGCTCTGTTCTGAACAGTGAACGGTTACGGCCTACGCAGACCGGACGCTCCAACCACGACAGTTATTTCCCGGCCGATCCTTAGTTGGACAGCGCCACTTTGGCGCCAGTACAAGCCCGAAGCGCAAGCGAGTGAATGACTTGCGGCGATTCACTCGCTTGCGCTTCGGGCTTGTATATTCCCAGGTTTAACTTCAAAGTGGCGCTGTCCAACTAAGACGGCAACTTCGATCCACTCCCAGGCGTCGGTTGCTGGAAATAGTCCTCGGCGAAGACACTCGCTTCGTCCTTGCGCGCGTCGTCCGCAATCACATGAATCGATGTTTCTGAGAGGGGGAAGCCGACGGGCATCATCGCGACGATCTTGGCCTCCGTCGGGATGCGCAGCAACGTCTTGACTTTCCGCTCGTCGAACGCTCCGATCCAGCATGTCCCCAGGCCTTCGGCGACGGCGGCGAGGGTCAGGTGATCGAGGGCAATGGCGACATCGATATCGACACTGTTGCCATAGCCGCCCATTTGCTTATAGGCCTGCTGTGGGTAGCCGCAGGCTACTACGGTAACCGCTGCCTCGGCCATCCACATTTGCTGCTTCGCTGCCTCCGCCACCTTTAGCCGA
>JAIVTZ010000237.1:0-6049 GCA_049188105.1 Deltaproteobacteria bacterium
AAACCCCCCGGAGCCTCGAAAGACTCCGGGGGTGGAAATTCCGAATTCCGAATTCAGAATTCCGAATTCGTGCTCATTCCTTCTTCCACTCCGGCAAACGTCCCGGTGTCCACGGCGCGCCCGCGGCTTCGAGCTGTCCCTCGAACACCTCGAGATCACCGGCGAATTCGTGCAGTCGGCCGAGCTCCTTGGCAAAGGCGTCGGCCGCCCATCGGTAGCCGTCGAGCTCGGTCTGGGTCGGCGCCGAGGTGGTGTCCCACTGCGACTCGACGATGCGGTTCACCCGGTTCGAAATCGAGGGCGGGGTGAAGACGTTGCGGTCTCCCCTCGTCTCGTCGCCGCTGAGCTCGACCAGGATGTCATCAAGCTCGGTCTGCAGCCGCTGCGATTCGGCGAGCATGGCGGTATCGGCGTCGGGTGTGTCATACAGCGCCTTGCGAGTGTGAGCGAGGCGGCTCTCCGCCTCCGCGGCCCATTTGAGGGTGCCGCGGACTGCGCGCTCGAGGTCCCATGTCTTCTGCTGGAAGGCCTGTACTTCCGCGAGGTCCGCGGCCTTGAAGGTGTTGATCCCGAGCTCCACCACCCCGAACTCCTGCGGACCGGCGAGGTCGGTGGTGACTCCGTCGATGGTGCTCGACATGGTCACGGTGTAGGTGCCGGGGAGGGCCAGCGGGCCGACGGGGTCGCGCATCCACGGTGGACGATCCGCTTCCTCCTTGAGCGAGGTCGGCCGCGCGCTCGGATAGCGGAGGTCCCAGCTGACTCGGTGGATGCCCTTCGCGGTCTTGCCGTCGATGCGGCGGACGACTTCGCCGTCCGCGTTGCGCACCGTGAAGAAGACCTTGGGATCGATCTGCTCCTCCTCGGTCCTGAGCTCGCCGTAGGTCGGGATTTGCGGCACCTCGTCGGCCTTGCGTGCCTTTTTCTCGGCCTCGATGCGCTGTTCCTCGAGGGTCTTGAACCCATCCTTCAGGTAGTACGTGAAGACGGCGCCGAAGGGCGGATTGTCGGCGGTCCAGAAGGAGGCGCCGCGCGAGCCGACGCGCGAACGTTTCTCGACGTAGCGCAGGGCCTCCCCGGTCGGGAAGAGGATGACGTCCTGTTCGAGCGAGGCCTCCGAGACCTCGCGCAGCGGCGTGTAGTCGTCGAGGATGTAGAAACCGCGGCCGAAGGTGCCGAGGGCGAGATCATTCGCGCCGCGCTGGATATCGATGTCGCGCACCTGGATGGTCGGCAGCCCACCCTTGAGGCGGATCCAGTGCGCCCCCTCGTCGACCGTGAAGTAGAGCCCGAACTCGGTGCCGGCGAAGAGCAGCTCGGGTTTGACGTGGTCCTGCATCAGCGAGTAGACGATCTCGCGATCCGGTAGATCGCCGGTGATCGAGGCCCAGCTTTGGCCGCGGTCGCGTGAGACGAAGACGTAAGGTGAGAAGTCTCCCTGCTTCTTGTTGTTGAAGGTCGCATAGACCGTGTCCTCGTCGTGCTGCGACGCCTCGAGGCGGCTGACGTAGGTCATTTTCGGCACGCCGGAGACCTGGTCGATCGCGTGCCAGTTGCCGCCACCGTCCTCGGTCACCTGGATGAGGCCGTCGTCGGTCCCGACGTAGATCAGGCCCTCCACGAGCGGCGACTCGGAGAGCGAGACGATGTTGCCGTAGTTGGAGGTCGACATGTTCTTGGCCACCGCGTCGATGCTCTGGATTTCGCCGAAGACGGGAAGCGAGTTGGGGTCGATGCCGCGGCTGAGATTGGGGCTGATCGCTTGCCACGAGTTGCCGCGGTCGTTCGAGCGGTAGAGCCGTTGGCTGGCGAAGTAGAGCCGGGTCGGCGAGTGCGGGCTGATGATCAGCGGTGAGTCCCAGTTCCAGCGGTCGGCCGCCTCGCCCGGCGCCTCCTGGGGCTGGATGTCTACGAGCTCGCCGCTGACTCGGTCGTAGCGAATGAGCCCGCCGTACTGCCACTGGCTGTACACGATGTTCGGGTTCGTGGGATCGATCGCGGTCTCGTAGCCGTCGCCGCCGACGGTGATGAACCAGTCCTCGTTCGAGATCCCCGAGCTGTTGAGGGTGCGCGACGGGCCGCCCATCGAGTTGTTGTCCTGGGTGCCGCCGTAGACGTAGTAGAAGGGCTTCGAGTTGTCCACCGAGACCCGGTAGAACTGGGTGATGGGGAGGTTTTCGAAGAACCGGTAGTTGGCGCCGCCGTCGTACGTGTCGTAGATGCCGCCGTCGCAGCCGATCAGGAAGTGCTCGGTGTTGTCGGGGTCGATCCACATGGCGTGGTTGTCGACGTGCTTCTTCTTCTCGCCGACCTTCTTGAAGGTCTTGCCGCCGTCAAGGGTCACGTGAAGGAATGTGTCCATCGAGTAGATCCGGTTGGGGTCCTTCGGGTCGGCCACCAGCTCGTTGTAGTACTGCGGGCTGCGGGAGACATACTCGGACTGCCGGGTCCAGCTCTCGCCGCGGTCGGTGGAGCGGAAGGTGCCGCCCTTGTCGCGCTGGGCCTCGATGATTGCGTAGATCACGTCGGGGTCGGCCGGTGAGACCGCAAGACCGATCTTCCCCATGTCGACCTTGGGCAGACCCTCGGTGACCTTGCGCCAGGTGGCGCCGGCATCGGTCGACTTGTAGATCGCCGACTCGGGTCCGCCGTCGATCAGGGTCCAGACGTGGCGGCGGCGCTGATAGGACGAGGCGTAAAGCACGTCTGGGTTGCGCGGGTCCATGTGGACCTCGTTGGCCCCGGTGTCATCGGAGATGTGGAGGACGCGCTCCCAGGTCTCGCCGCCGTCGGTGGTCTTGTACACGCCGCGGTCGCCGCCGGAGTGCCACAGCGGCCCCTGCGCGGCGACGAAGACCACGTTCGAGTCCCGCGGATCGACGGCGATCATGCCGATGTGCTCGGAGTCTTCGAGCCCGACGTTCTTCCAGTTCTGACCACCATCGAGGCTCTTGTAAACCCCGTCGCCGAATGCCACCGAGCGCTGGCTGTTGTTCTCGCCGGTGCCGACCCAGACCACGTTGGGGTTCGTGGGGTCGAGGGTCACACAGCCGATGGAGTACGAGCCCTCCTTGTCGAAGATCGGCTTCCAGGTCGTTCCGGCGTTCGTCGTCTTCCACAGATTGCCGGAGGCGGTCGCCGCGTAGACGATGTGGTGGGCATCGGGATGGACCGCGAAGTCCGACACCCTGCCCGAGTTGATCGCCGGTCCGATCGAGCGCAGCTCGAGGCCCGAGAAGGTCTTCGCCGACATCGGCGTCTCATCCTCCGTCTCCGGTTCCGCCGTCGCCTTCTCTTTTGCCATCACCGGCATAGTCGTCAGAGCCGCAACCATCAGCAGGATCCATAAACGTTTCATTGGTTTCCCTCCTTCGCCGAGCGGGCCTCACCTCTTTCGGGAGGCGATGTTGTCGAACTTTAACACGAAAAGAAAACGCCCCAAAGCATGGTCTCAATACGGGAGCTCGTTCTCGGGTGCCTCCGGCTGGACGAGGAGAAAATGATCGGGTCGAGCTCCCACGACCTCGCGCAACCAGCCCTCCGGGTAGCCACGTTCCACCGGCTGATCCTCGTCACCGGCGACATAGCCGTCGTTGTACCTGGTGAGCAGGAACTCGCCGAGCTCCTTCCACCTTCGCACGGCCTCTTCCGCCTGGCTGACCGAGTACTGGGTGAGGTACTCCCGCATGAGCGCGGGATCGGTCTCGGCAAGGACGAGGGCGGTCTGCTCGACCACCGGCTGCATCGCCAGAAAGTGGGCTTCGAGCTCATGCTGGACGGCGAGGATGTCCTGAATCATGTAGGAGTACTTGAGGTTGGCGATGTTGGCCACGAAGTTGAAGACCCACCACGCCGAGTCCCACGAGAACTCGTTGATGCTGCCGAGGGTGAAGGACTGCGGCAGGCGGTCGATGCCCGCGTACAGCGGCACATAGCACGAGGTGTAGGTGTCGTCGAGACCGTACCAGTAGACGCCGCCGATCGCGTCGGGCAGCCACGAGCGCGACTGTGAGACGAAGGAGAACCCCGTCTGTTGGGTGGAGATGGGGCGCTCCCAGGAGTACTTCTCGTCATCGACCTCCCACGAGATCGGCCGCCAGCGGTTGGGATCGCCGTACGGGCCGGCGTCGATGCCCTTCGTCATGTCGTAGGGGGTGCCCTCGTAGTGGTCGCGCATCAGGGCCATGACGTTGCTCACGGACAGCTTCTCGTCGGGGCGGATCCACAGGGGGTAGGGCTCGGCCTCCGGCATTCCGCGGTGGAAGTCCGGGCTCAGCTCGAGCGACGGCGCCGCGCGGCGGAAGATGCTCCACACTCGGGTGGAAGTGTAGCGCCGCGACTGCGTGGTGGGCGCATCATAGGCGTCCGCGAAGCTGAAGGGCTGTCCCGAGGCGGGGTCGTAGTAGCCGCGCTCGATCGCGAACGAGACGACGTGGTCCGACCACAGGCAGATGTCCGGGTCGTCGAGCGGGAACTCGCGGATGCGTGGGGCGTTGGCGTAGGCCGCGATGAAACCGTCTGGAATTCGCCGGGCCACCCAGACCGCGCCCTCCCCGCCGGGCCCGGCACCGATCATCTCCATCAACCAGACCTCGTTCGGGTCGGCGATTGAGAAGGACTCGGCGGTCGACTGGTAGCCGTGCTCGGCGACCAACGAGGTCATCACCTCGATCGCCTCGCGGGCGGTGGCGCCGCGTTCGAGGGCGAGCTTCATGAGCTGCCAGTAATGGAGGAGCCCGTCGGGGTTTTGCAGCTCCTCACGTCCGGTCGTGGTGGTTTCGCTGATCGCCACCTGGTGCTCGTTCATCAAGCCGACGACCGCATAGGTGTGGGCGACCTGCGGGATCGTGCCGCGCACCTTGCCCGACCAGTCCTTGATCTCGAGGACCTCACCGGGCTCGTGGTCCGCCGCCGCCTGCCGCCGCAGATGCGGGTGGAAGCGGCCGTCGCACGCATAGGTGATCATCACCGAACCGTCGGTCGACGCCCCCTTCGTGACCAGGATGTTGGTGCAGGCGGCGGCCGGGGGAGCGATGGCTGCGAACACAACGCATGCGATGACTGGGATCAACACGATCGAAAAAATGCGAAACCACCTCATGGCGACCCTCCCGTTGCGGAGGGATGGTACCACCGAGGGTGAATGGCACCGCCGGACGGTTAAACTGGAGCTCATGAACCTGCGCGAGTTCTCTCACGCCAACAACCCGATCTTCTGCTGTGCGGAGTCGGTGCTCCTGCTGCCCTTTGGGCGGCGCTCATTTCTGCCGGCGATCGTCGAGGGCTGGGGCGGCGAGGCGGAGCCCCTCGACGAGACCACCGACCGCGAGGTCTTCCGGCTGACCGCAGCGCCATCGGAGATCACGTTGGTCTACTCGGGGATGGGGTCGCCGGCGGCAGCCAACGCGCTCGAGATGGTGGCCGCTGCCGGCGCGAAGCGGGTGGTGGTCTTTGGTGCCTGCGGTGGAGTGGCGGAGGAGGTGGGGATAGGAGAGCTGGTTGTGGCCACCGGTGCGGTGCGCGGCGAGGGCACCTCAGCCTACTACGCGCCCCCGGCCTTCCCGGCCGCCTTCGACCCACTGATGGCAGCCCGGCTCTGGGAGGCGGCGTCGGCGTCGGAGGTTTCGGCCCACCGCGGGGTGGTCTACACAACCGACGCCGGCTACCGTCAGGGACCGGAAATCTACGAGCATTGCGCGGGCCTGGTGATTGCGGTCGAATCGGAGTGTGCCGCAGTGGCGGTGGTGGGTGCTCGCCTGAACCTCGAAGCCTCGGCTCTGCTCTTCTGCACCGACAACGTCAACCAGCCGTGCGAGGAAGATCGCGGCTACCGCGGTCTCGCCGATCTGCGGGTTCGGCGCGGCTTCGAGGTTGGGCTCGAGGTGGTGATCACGACGCTTTCAGGACTGCTCGAGTAGTCGAAATGCAGTCATCACCTCGTCCATTTCGATAGCGATAACGATAGCGATTGTTGGGTCTGATATCCGGATACTGATGAATGACTACTCACACCTCGTAACCCAACCCCTGATTTCTGCGTATCTCATTA
>JAIVTZ010000238.1:0-6003 GCA_049188105.1 Deltaproteobacteria bacterium
GGCTGTCGCCCCTTCAGGGCTCAAGGGAGGGGGCATCCTTGTTCCTGGGGCTCACGCCCCAGGCTATGAATCTGTCGCGCCTTCGGCGCTCGTCTTCGATGACGATTCGACACCACGTGCTTTTCGCTTCGGCGCTCCAATTCGCCTTCGATCGACCGGAGCCGCGGAGCGACAACACACGCGCTCGGGTCACCGCCATCGACATGAGGTGACCGGCCCGAGCCGCGTAGCGGCGACAGACGCATAGCCTGGGGCGTGAGCCCCAGGAACACGGGCACAACAAAATAGACAAGCCGCGAAGCGGCGGTATGGCCATCGCCTGGGGCATGATCCCCAAGAACCGGGAACAAATGAATCCCGCCAAACCGCGAAGCAGCGACATGCGTGTGCGCGTCACCACCACCCATATGAGGTGACCGTTCCGAGCCGCGAAGCGGCGGCATATTCATAGCCTGGGGCGTGAGCCCCAGGAACACGGGCACAAAAATATGGACAAGCCGCGAAGCGGCGACAGACGGTAATTACGGATCCCTCCAATCACCGACCGCGCGCGCCTGTTTCCCGGGCTCTCGGTCGAGGCTGCGGTATGCGATCGCCTCGGCGAGATGGGCCGATGAGATCTGCTCCTCTCCGGCGAGGTCGGCTATGGTCCGCGCGACCCTGAGGATGCGGTGGTAGGCCCGCGCCGACAGCCCCAGTCCGCGACTCGCGTGCTCGAGCAGGCGTTTCCCATCGCTGTCCGTCCACGCCCAGCGACGAAGAGCGCACGGATCCATCTCGCAGTTGCAGGTGAGACCACTGCCACCAAAGCGCTCGGCCTGCCGCTTCCGTGCGACCGCGACCCGTTTCGCCACGACATCGGAGGCCTCCCCCCGCCGATCCGCCGACAGGTCCCGCCACGGCACCGCCGGCACCGTGACCTGGAGGTCGAGACGATCGAGGAGCGGGCCCGACAACCGGGAACGGTAGCGCTGCACGGCCAGCGGCGTGCAGCCGCACTCGCGGCGGTCGTCACCGAGGAATCCGCACGGACACGGGTTTGCGGCGGCGACCAGCTGGAAGTTGGCCGGAAAGCTGAGGGTCGACTGCGCCCGCGCCACGGTCACCGTCCGGTCCTCGAGTGGTTGGCGGAGCGCCTCGAGCACATCGCGTCGGAACTCGGTGAGCTCGTCGAGGAAGAGGACACCGTGGTGAGCGAGCGAGGCCTCTCCCGGCTGTGGGCTGGCGCCCCCTCCGATCAGTGCCGCCGACGAGGTGGTGTGGTGCGGGGCGCGGAACGGCCGGCGCGTGAGCAACCCCTCCGGGCGCGGGACCCGGGTGGAGATCGAGTAGATACAGGTCGTCTCGAGGGCCTCTTCCGGGCTCATCGGCGGCAGGATCCCCGGCAGGCGCCTCGCAAGCATCGACTTGCCGCTCCCCGGCGGGCCCATGAAGAGCAGGTGATGGCCGCCCGCGGCGGCCACTTCGAGCGCGCGGCGCGCCTGCTCCTGGCCGATGACGTCTTCGAGATCGACGACGGCGCCGGATGGTGCACGCGAGATCGGTTGTGCTGTCGGCGCCGGGTTTGGCGCTACCCCGTCCCGCAGGTAGCGCACGACCTCGCCGAGAGTGGCGGCGCCGACCACGCGGATCCCAGACACAGCGCTCCCCTCCGCTCTGTTGGCAGCAGGGATGACGATTTCCTCGATGCCGCGGTCGCGGGCCGCTATGACGATCGGGAGGGTTCCACGCACCGGCTGCAGTCGACCCTCGAGCGAGAGCTCACCGAGAAAAAGCCTCTCCGCGAGGGCCGCCGCCGGCACGTCACCGGTTGCGGCGAGAAAGGCAAGCGCCATCGGCAGGTCGAGCCCGGCGCCCTCCTTCCGCTGATCGGCTGGCGCCAGGTTGATGACGACGTTGGCCGGCTCCGAACGCCGGCCGAGATGCCTGATGGCCGCGAAGATCCGCTCGCGCGCCTCACGCACCGCGGTGTCGGGCAGCCCGACCACGATCACCGAGGGTTGTTGCGCTCGGATACGGTCCACCTCGACGGTCACGAACAACGCGTCCACACCGCGCGGCGTGGCAGAGTATGCCTTCGCCAACATAGATCTCTCCTTGATTGTGCAGCGTGGGACGAGGCCAGCTTCTCATTGCCGGTGGCCGGCGTCAATCCTTTTTTTTGATCCTCGCGCCGGGACGGCGCGAGGACCAAAAAAAGGAACAAAGAAGGACCAACGAGTGTTAAACTACTGACGAGTGTTGGATCTGGGGGCGTACTGGGTTCGACGGGGAACAAGTTCGGTTGTCGGCAGCGTGTCGAGGGCCACCCGCTCGTTAAACGGGTGGAGGCACTTACAACTGCCAATAACGACTACGCACTGGCTGCTTAGGTAGCCACGTCCCTCCCGAGGCTCGGCCCGTCGGTCCGGGTTGGACGTTGTTAGATGGGCTGGGTCGCCGTCACGCCCGTAAGCGGTGATCGAGATTTTTTGGGCTGGCCGCGCGGAAGGTTGCCTGCTGACTAACCGCAAGGCGAGATTTTTTCAGCCGGCTGCACACGGAGAAACCGGCGATCGAAGTTCCTCGGACGTGGGTTCGATTCCCACCGCCTCCACCAGCTTTTCTTCGAAACCGGGTTTCGAAGAAAAGCTGCCACGGCGTAGCCGCAGGCGAAGCCGGGCCACCTTGAGATTCTCTTCAGCGGTTTCGAACTACGCCCTGGCAAGCCAGGCCTGCCAGTAACGCAGTTTCGAACGAACCTTGCCACGGCGAAGCCGAAAGCCGGGGCGCCCGGAGGCACCACACCGGCTTCGTAGCACCACTTGGTCACCACGCGCACGGGTTGGCAGCACACCGCACTGGCTGGTCTTTTGGCGTATGAGCTGGTTTTCGGTAGGTTCACGCGCCGTCTGCCACCGGGTGACTTGCCACGGCGCAGCTCAGCCCAAGCTGACCGAGGCGCAGCACTCGCTTTGCAACCCGCTGGAAGAGAGGCGGCGGCTCGGCGTACAATAGGGTCGCTTTGACAGGGATTCGGACGAGGATTCGATGAATCTTCGACCGCTTCCACCGAAAAATCTGAAACTGGGGCTCACGCCCCAGACCGGACGATGCGCCGCCTCGGCGCGGACCGGAACGGGGTGCTCGGGCATTGACACAAAAATTACAGCTTCTCCTCATTTCGCTGGTCCTCGGCGCCGGATCGCTCCCGGCCCAGGAAGCCGGCCGCACCCTGGAGTTCCACTTCGAGGATCGAGCGATCGTCGTACCCCTATTCGGCCCCAAGGTCGAGGCGGTGCCGATCCTCGAGCTGATCGGCGCCGAGATCAAGTACTCGCTCTCGGCCGGCACGTACGGCGTCATATCAGGCGAGCACGTGATCCAGTTCGCCATCGACCACAAGATCCTGCTGGTCGACGGCGATTTGATAGAGGCTCGCGATGCGCCGGTCGCCTCACCCGGCGGGGTCGCGGTCGGTCTCGCATATCTTGATCGGTACCTTCTCAGCCCCATGGGCTTTCACCTCGAACCCGTGCCACTCGGCTATCGCGTCGTCCATGGTGCACGGTACGCAGATCCGGTAACGGTGCGTCCGGCAGTGGCCGATTTCGGAGTTACAACCACCCTGGTGCTGACCCTCAACCGCTCTACAGAGGTGGAGGTCGAGGAGCTGTCGGCCGGGCTGCTGGGGGTTCGATTCGCGGACGCCATGCCACACCTCGACGGCACCACGCCCTTCCGGTCGCGGCGGGTGCGCTCACTCACCAGCAAGGCGCAGGCCATCGAGATCAAGCTCGCCTCCGGAATCGGCCTGCTCTCGTGGCACACCCTCGAGGGCCCACCGCGGGTGACCATGGAGCTCGGACCGGCGCGCCCGACGCCGACGCCGGCGCCGGCGCGCGCTCCGGTTGTGAGGCGCACCGGTCCGCGCCCGATCGTCATCGACCCGGGTCACGGCGGCGACGACTTCGGGGCGCAGTCGCCCGATGGGCTGACCGAAAAGGAGCTCACGCTGGCTATCGCGCGTCGCGTAGCGCGGACGCTCGAGGCTCGCGGCCACGCCGTCCGTCTCACGCGCGACGGTGACCAGAGCCGCGCCCTGACCGACCGGACGGCTCTGGCGAATCGGCTCGAGGCGCCGGTCTTCGTCTCCCTGCATGCGAACGCCTCCACCTTTTCGTCGGTTTCCGGCGCCGAGACCTACTACATGAGCCTCGACAGCGCCTCCGATGAGGCGGCCGCAGCGACCGCCGACCTCGAGAACCGTGCCGGCGGGTCGTCGAACGACCGCTCGCCCCTCGACCTCATCCTCTGGGACCTTGCCCAGGCCGACGTCCTCAACGAGAGCGCCGAGCTCGCGCTCGCCGTTCAGGGACATCTCAACGCCCGTCTCGGCTCACGCGACCGGGGGGTCAAACAGGCCCCGTTCGTGGTCCTCACCGGCGCCACGATGCCGGCCATTCTGGTCGAGGTGGGATTTCTCTCCAACACATCCGAAGCCCGCAAGCTGATCCAACCCGATTACCAGCAGCAGCTCGCCGAAGCCGTCGCCACGGGCATCGAGGACTTTTTGAGGTCGAGATGAACTGGAGGGTGGCCCTGATCGCGGTGACGGCGGTGGCGGCGGTGGCTTTACTGGTGTGGCTGCTCCAGGGCGGAACTCCGCGCGCGGTACAGCAGGAGGCCGTTCCGGTCGAAGATATTCCAACCCCGACACCGGCGCCCGAACAGCGGATCATCCTCCTCTTCACAGGCGCCGACGGCATGCTCCACCCCGAGCTGCGATCGGTTCGCCTTCCGAAGGAGGTGTACCAGCGCATCCAGATCGTGATGCGCGAGCTGCTCGCCGGACCCGCTACGTCGGCCCACCTTGCCCCGGTGGTCCCGTACGAGGCGTCTCTCAAGGCGGTCTTCGTCGACCAGGACGGCAACGCCTTCGTCGATCTCACCGCCCCGCCGGAGCCGCTCGCCGGATCGAGCACCGAGCTGCTCCTGGCCTACGGCGTGGTCAATTCGATCATCCTCAACTGCCCGGAGGTCTCGGCTGTCCAGATCCTCTTCGGCGGGCACGAGATCACGACCCTCACCGGCCACCTCGATCTGTCGAAACCGTTGGTCCTCAACAAGCGCTTCATCGCCCGGTCATGACGGTCAGCCCGCAGCCCATCGGTATCTTCGACTCCGGAGTCGGCGGGCTCACGGTGCTCAAGGCCCTGCGCGAACGGTTGCCGAGCGAGCACTATCTCTACCTCGGTGACACCGCCCGCCTCCCCTACGGGACCAAGACCGCGGCCACCGTCCGTCGCTACGCCCTCAACGCCGTGGACCGGCTCGTCAACCACGGTGTCAAGCTCCTGGTGGTCGCATGTAACACCGCCTCCTCCTACGCTCTGGACGCCCTCGCAGAGTCCTCACCGGTTCCCGTGGTCGGCGTCGTCCACCCGGGCGTCCGCGCCGCCCTCGTCACCGGCGCCGGGCGCATCGGCGTCATCGGCACCGAGGGCACGATCCGCTCGGCCGCCTATCAGGAGGCCCTCGCCGGCCTCGGCGTCGCGGTCGAGGTCCGAGCTGCAGCCTGCCCGCTCTTCGTTCCTCTCGCCGAAGAGGGCTGGGGAGACCACCCGGTGACCGACCAGATCGCCCGTCACTACCTCACACCGCTCCTCGATTGGGGCACCGAGACTCTGATTCTCGGGTGCACCCACTACCCCTTGCTGAGGCCGTCCCTGCAGCGGGTGGTAGGTCCCGACGTGCGCCTGGTCGACTCTGCGAGCGCGGTTGCGGACGCCGTCATCACCGATCACTCCGAGCTCATCGACACCTCGGACGGCGCCACCGGCGAGGTCCACATCCAGCTCACCGACGCCTCCGACCGCTTCCTACGCATCGCCAACGCGATCTTGGGGCGCGATCCTGAGCACCTCGAGGTGATCGACATAGATGGCGTCGCGTAACCCGACGTCGTCAACGCCGAGTTTTGAGTTCTAAGTTTTGAGTTTTGAGTTTCCATCCAGCATCGGG
>JAIVTZ010000239.1:0-6001 GCA_049188105.1 Deltaproteobacteria bacterium
GATTCTGCCCTTATCGAGAGGCTGTCGGATCCGGATCGCGACGTCCGCTGGGCAGCGGCCAGCGCGCTGGGATTCATGAGCTCGGACGGCGCCATCCCCGCGCTGGCAACGGCCCTCGCTGACGACGATGCCATGGTGCAGGCTGCCGCGGCGCGCTCCCTCGCCGGGCTCGATCCGGAATCGGTGGAGCCGTTGGTCGAGGTGCTCGGGCAAGAAAGTCGCGGCGCTCGCGTTCACGCCGCCTTCGCCTTGGCCAGGTCCGCCGCGACCTGCACTTGATGGGAGGTCGTGGCGATGTCGACTTCGGTTGGCGCGGTTAGGGTCGTCATTGCGGCATATCGGGGATCATGAAACGGTCGGGCTCTGAGCAATACCCGAACAGAGCGCCGCCTTCCGGATTACCGAAGGGGTCGATCGCCGGAGAGTTCAGGAACGCGATCGGCGTCGTCAGTTGCCACAGGTGAATCATGAACAGCGAATGCGACTTGGACCACGGGTACTTGTTGTAATCGACGGCGTAGGTTTCCAGCGCCGTTCCGACGGAGCGCATGTCGGCCTTGACGCGCGAGACTTTCGCCCGTGTCTGCGCCTCGAGGAAGTTCGGGACGGCGATCGCCGCCAAAATGGCGATGATCGCCACGACGATCAGAAGTTCGATCAGGGTGAAACCACGATTCTTGCGCATAATGCTGCCTCCTTTTACGAGGTCGTCCAGTTGCAAGGCCTGTGCCAGGTATTTTCGAGGTCTGACGACCCAGTTTGTGACGTTCTACGTCAATTTTCCCAGACGCAGGTCCCGCGACACGTCATTAACCCGCCTTTCTCACCGGGTTTCGTAGCGAGGGCGGCGAAGGGTAGTCAGTATTGAGTTTTTCGCGAATCGGGCGACGCAGGCGTAGTCGCACTACGTTGCGCCGGCCGCGTCGCACCGCCACCAGCGCGTGGCTCATGGCCTCCTCCTTCGGATGAGGCCTGAGCTCACTCCGCTGCTGACGGCGGGATGAGGAGCACGATTTGCGAAAAGCACGACAGATGGCTGCCATTCGCCGCCCGCAGTAGACACCCGGTGAGAAATGCGGGTTATTCCCACACCGGCCCCGACGATTCCCACCGGTGCGGCGGCGCCCACACCCCCGGCCACTCCACCGCCGAGGTCACCCTCACCCGCAGAGCATCGCACCAGTAGTCGTAGGCCAGACCGTCGCGGGCGTGGACCGCGACGTCCACGAGGTAGTCCCCGGGCGCCAGCTGCAGCGAATCGTAGACACAGGAGATCTCGCCGTCCGCCGCCAATCGTCGCGGCACGAGGCCCGCGAGATCCGTGTTGTGACCGCTCACCTGAGCGCCGTCAGCGCGATGCCAGGCGATACCGAACACGAAGTCCTCGACCGGGCGCCGCACCTTGTATCGGATCCGGAGACGACACGGGTGGCCGTTGGCAACGATGCGCCGCGGGGTTGTGCCGGCGACGAGCTCCACATTGATGATTTCGACGTCACCGTTTCCCCAGCGCCGTTCCGCATCCGCCTCATGGACCTCGGACGCCTTCAGGTCGCCGCCGACCTCATCGCCGGCGGCGTCGCTGCGGTATCGGGCGACCACCGAATCGGCCGGGCCCTCCGCCACCACCCGACCCCGTTCCAGGTAGAAGGCGCGATCGGCAAAGCCGGTCACCAGATCAAGGTCGTGGGAGACCAGGACCATGGTCACCCCCCGCTGCCGCATCCGCGCCAGGCGGTCGAGACAGCGCCTGGTGAATGCCTCGTCGCCGACCGCCAACACCTCGTCGATGAGCAGCACGTCCGGGTCCGCGGCCATCGCTACCGCGAATCCGAGCCGGACGTACATGCCGGAGGAGTATATTTTCACCGGCTCGTCGATAAACGCGCCGATATCGGCAAATTCGAGGATCTCCGGCATCTTCGATTCGATCTCGCGGCGTTCCAGGCCGAGCAGCATGCCGTTGATGAGCACGTTTTCGCGACCCGTGATCTCGGGGTGGAACCCGGCCCCGAGCTCGATCAAGGCGGTGACCCTGCCGTCCACCTCGACCGTCCCCTCGGTCGGCTGAAGAATGCCGCCGGCGAGCTTCAAAAAGGTCGACTTCCCGGAGCCGTTGGGCCCGATCAGCGCCACCGCCTCGCCGGGATCGACCTCCAGGTCGATGCCGTCCAAGGCAATGTGCTCCTCGGCGGTACGGCGATGACTTCCCAGCCGCCGATGAAAGAACGCGCCCTTGAGGGTCTCGTGCCGGTTGCGTCGGCCGCGCCAGCGGTAGATCTTGCGTACGGCGTCGAAGCGGATCGAGCCCTTCATACCGCCTCTACCACGGTTTCCCGGAACCGCATGAACACCCTCGAACCGAGCCACCAAGAAACAACACCGACGATGAATGCCGTCAACCAGGTCATCGGCGACGGCACCCTTCCGGTAAAGACAACCTCCCGGTAGACCGCCACCAGGCTGGTCAGGGGGTTGAGGGCCAAGAGCCGGTGGAGCACGGCCGGAACCTGCAGACCGTCAAGACTGTAGATGATGGGCGAGGCAAAGAAGAGGAGGTTCAGGAGGTGCCCCACGAGATCGCGCATGTCCCGGTAATGGACCGAAAGGACGGAGATTGCGAGCACCGCGCCGCCGGTCGTCAGGATCCAGGGAATCAGCGCCAGCGGGACCATCCAGAAGGTCCACGGAAAGGGGTGCAGACCCGCCACCGCGCTCACCACCATTGCCACCAGCAGAATCGGCAGGGCCAACAGGTGGTTGACGAGATGGGAAAGGACGGTGACCGCCGGAAAGATCTCGGGCGGGCACATCACCTTGGCCAGCAACGGACCGTTGTCGATCAGCGTCAACGATCCGTCGAGCACTGCCCCGGAGAAGAACAACCACGGGAGGAGGCCACTGAACAGAAACAGGGGATAGGGATCGGCGCCCGGAAATCGGGGACTGAATATGTAGGTAAACACCACCGCATAGACCGCGAGCAAAAACAAGGGATTGAGCAACGACCAGAAGAAGCCCAGGAAGGAGACGCGGTAGCGGGCATCGAGCTCCCGGCGAACGAGCACAACAACCAAGGCTCGATGGCGCCACAACAGGCGGAGGACGCTCATTAATTGCCGGCGCTGAGGAGCTCTTGAACCTGGATCAGAATTCGCCGGCGCTCGGTTTCGAGATAGCGCTGATAGCTGAGAACCTGTCCATCTTTGACGATGAACATCTTCGGGTAGTGCTTGACGTCGCCGTGATCATCGAACAGGATCGGGCCGGTCACTCCCATGTACTCGCTGACGCCGAAGTTGAGGGCCTTGAGAATCTCCATTTTTTCGGGCGGTTTTGCATAGTTCATGATGCGAATGGTGAGCCCCATCGCGTCATACCCGTGAGCCGCGAACACGTCGGGTGCGCGCTCGTAGGCGTCCATGTAGCGATTGACAAAGCTCAGCACCGGCTCCTTCTCGGACGTGCGGTCGAACGGCGGCAGCGGAAACAAGATCCCTTCCGCAGCCTCTCCGGCCTCGCGGATCACCTGGCCGCTGTAAAAGGCCGCGGTGGTGACGATCCTGCCCGCAAACCCCCGCTCGTGGAGAAAGAGCACGACATCCAGAATCTCCTCGGCATACCCGATGATGTATGCGGCATCGACGCTATTGCGGTCGATAACGGTCGCCGCCCGCTGCCGCCAGCCGTCTTCAGCGAGAGTAATGGTGTCCACCACCGTCCCACCCAACGACTCTTCAAACTGTTTCAGAAACTCGGGCTTGATGCCTCGGGTGTACTCGGTGTCGCCGGTGAACAGCAACACCCTGTGCTTGCGCAGCCGCGCGTGCAGAAAGTTGCCCGCAGTGAACCCCTCGAGCTCGTCGGAGGGGTAGATGCGGAAGAACATCCGGGATCTTCCGGCCAGACCCGGCGCCGAGGCCGACGGCGATAGACACACGATCCCGAGCTCATCGAGCTCCGGCAGCATGGCGATCGCCTCGGCGCTGGTGGCGCCTCCGATCACCATCTTGACGTCATGTTCGGAGGCCATCATCCGAAGGTCTGCGACGGCCCGCTCCGGATCCGAACCCGTGTCCGCCCACACCACTTCGAAGCCCTCGGGAAGCTGCTGTTGAGAGCGCGCTTCAGCAAGGGCGAGGCGAATCCCGCTTTCGATGGACTCACCGTACGAGGCTGCGGCGCCCGTCGACGGCAGGATCACACCGACGATCGGCTTGCTGTTACATCCCCCCAGCAACCCGGCCACGAGTATCATTCCGATTGCGGAGCCGACACTCCGGAGCATGAGCACACCTCCCGTGGTTCGGCTCAGGTTAGCACAGCCCTGACCCGGCAGAGCCGGGAGGTATTAGGTATTAGGTATTAGGTATTGGCGGTTCCGCTCTTCTCACCGGCGAGGAGGTCGAAGACCTGCCGCCTTCTCAGACCGAGTCGACGGGCGGTTCGGCGCAGGGCCTCGGGTCGATTCAGCCCATCGCTCACGGCCTTACGGTACTCTGATTGCACCGTTTCCGGAGTCACCTCGGGTGCTTCGACCTCGATTACGCTGGGCCCGATCACCAAAATGTACTCGCCGCGAGGGTTGGCCGCCTCCTCGCCCGCGGCAAGCTCGTCGAGGGTCGCCACCACCGCTCGTTCGTGCATCTTGCTGATCTCGGCGAGAAGCGTGGCCTCTCGGCCCCCGTCCATGGCTTCGGCAATATCGGCGAGCTCCCGAGCGAGTCGATGAGGCGACAGCAGAACCACCACCGTCCACGAACAGCCCGCCAGCTCGGCGATGCGCCGGCGCCGCGGTCCCGGTCTTGCCGGCAGGAAACCGCTCAGGGTCGCCGGCAGGGGCGGTTGGCCGGCGGCAGCGAGCGCAGCCGTGAACGACGAGGCACCGGGGATGCTGCACACCCTGTGACCGGCGCTACGCACCTCCCGCACCAGCAGATATCCCGGATCCGACAGCACCGGTGTTCCGGCATCGCTGATCAGGGCTATTGAGAGGCCCGACTGAAGAGCCTCGACAAGGGTCTCGACCTGGCTCCTTTCGTTGTGCTCGTGCAGAGATCGGAGCCGGCCCCGCGCCGGCAGTCCGAGGTGGGAGAACAGCTTTCGAGCTCGCCTCGTGTCCTCCGCGAGAACGAGGTCGACCTCGCCCAGCACCTGGCGCGCACGCGGCGACAGATCATCGAGGGTGCCGATCGGGGTCGCGACGACCCACAGGATCCCGGGACTTTGATCGGTATCGGATGAGATCGCCACACTGGTATGATACCAGCGTGCGGGCTGCAGTATTTTCCCTCATCCTTTTGACTGTCAGTCACTTCGCGGCATCTGAAGAGCCCACATGGCGGACCGTCGAAGAAGTCCTCGCGGTCGTGGGGAGCACACCCATCCTCTTCAGCGACGTCACTCTCGCAGCGCTGGTTCATCTCGTCGAGCGGGAGCCGATGGAATCTCTCGAGGATTACAGATCACGCCTGCTCGGCGCCCGTATCCGACTCGAGGTCGAGTTCCGCGACCTCGAGGATGCGGGCCTTCTGTATCGCCTCGAGCTCGAGACCGGCACGTACGGCGATGCACTGATCGTGCGTGCCGGAGGTGAGGAGGCCCTCGATGCGAGCCTGCAACAGGAGGGTCTCGTGTGGCCCGATGTCGACGAGCTCGTGCTGAGGGTGGCAGCGGTCGACGCTTTCGTCGAGCAACGCCTCAGACCTCGAATCTCGATCACCATGGAGGAGATCGAGGCGGCCTACCAAGAGCTCCTGGTGAACGAGATTGCCGTCTCCAACGAGCCGGTCCCCCCGCTTTCCGCAGTCCGCGGCCATCTCCACACCCTGCTGGTGGAGCGCAAGCTCAACGAAGAGATAGAGCGCTGGCTGGAACGAGCCGAAGAGGACCAGGAAGTGATGAGGTTCAGTCCCTAACCGAGCCCGCATATCTCACCGGGTGTCTACTGCGGACGGCGAATCGCGGCGTCCCGCCGTGCTTGTCGCAAATCGTGCTCCTC
>JAIVTZ010000240.1:0-5989 GCA_049188105.1 Deltaproteobacteria bacterium
CTTCTTCGGTACCATCTGATCCTCTTTCATGAGCCGTACGACCCGTTTGCGACCACAGCGAATCCCTTGATCCCGGAGCTCGTCGAGAATCCGTGGGCTCCCGTATGTCTGTCGACTTTCCTCATATACAGACCGGATTATTGCCTTCAATTTGCGATCTTCTCGACTACGCCGGCTTTCCGGTCGCCCCCGCCACGCGTAGTAGCCACTCGATGAGACCTCAAGCACGTTACACATCACCAGCACCGGGTACAGATGCCGATATCTGTCAATGAACGCGTATCTCACCGGCGCCGGTCCGAGCAGATCGCCACCGCTTTTTTTAGGATGTCCCGCTCCATCCGTAACCGCTCATTCTCTCGACGCAGCCGCCGATTCTCCTCATCCTCTGGTTTCAAACGACCGCTGCCGGGAAAGGCCCGATTCCCATCGTCCTCGAACTTGCGGATCCACTTCCGGAGCATGTCTGGCCGAATCTCCAGGTCCTCGCACACCTGAAACAGATCCCGTCCCTGCTTAACCACCATCCGCACAGCTTCGATCTTGAACTCCTGGCTGAAACTTCTTCTCTTTCGCACGCGAACACCTCCCTGCCTAGTATCCAGGCTTCTTTAGGTGTCCACCAAATCGGGGAAGGTCCATCGTGTCTTTGTGTCTTCGTGTTTGCGATGTCTTGCTCTGTGTTTCTCTCTGTGTCTCTGTGCCTCTGTGGTTCAACCGGTAGCTGCCTATACGTCACCGCATCGCCCGTTTGGTGCGGGTCCAGAGATTTCGGACAACCCTGCGATCGGCTACGTTCCGGCCCTCGCCCGAGTAGAGCTCACGCTCGGCGAGCCAGGCGAGCTCTCCCACCGGAACGCCCGCCGCCGGCCACCGCGCCCTGGTCCGGTCGGCGATCCAACGTACCGTCGCGCTCGGCGGCACCGTGACTCCGTCCCGTTCGAGAAGCCGGGCGGCCCGTGCGACCGCGGTTGCAGCCGGAAAACCGCCCCTTGATTTCCATTGCCGGTGAGGCTCCGGCCGGCGACGCACCGACCGCCACACAATTCCAACCAACATTGCACACACCGCCACCCACAGCAGATGGCGTGGGGAGGCGCGTCTCGTGATCGATCTGAATCCGTCTGCCGCCGCCACCCACAGCTGTATCTGTTCGCCGAGACCGAAGGTGAGAACGTACCGATCCCATCCCGACTGCACCCAGTCGAGGGCCCAGCGGATTTGATCGCCGCTGTTGGGCCGGCTCAACGATGGAACGCTCGCTTCCGGAGTGGGGTCGAAGACGGTCCAGCCGTCGCCCTCACCGACCGTGGCTTCGACCCAGGCGTGGGCATTGGCCTCACGAACCACGGCCTCATCACCGCCGAGGGAGAGCGCTCCACCGCTGTATCCCGCCACCATGCGAGCCGGGATTCCGAGATCGGTCAGAAGGGCCACCATCGCCCCCGCAAAGTACTCGCAGTGGCCCTGGCGTTCGTTGAGCAGGAACCAGGTGATGGGATCGGACCGGAGGCGGGTCATTCCGCTCATGGAGTAGGCATAGTTCTGCTGCAGATAGCTTTCCACCGCAGACGCCCGCGCCAGGTCGGTGTCGAGACCGGCGACGATCTCAGCTGCGAGCCGACTCACCTCGGGGTGCAGCTCAAACCGCGGCAGACGGTCGAGAGGAGAATCAGTCGCCCGCGGCGCCGGCCCCAGGGTCACCCAGACCGAGTATCTCAGGGGACCCCGGACCCGGGAAGCGAGCACAACCCCTCCCGAGCTATCGAGTCGGACCTCCACCGGAGACGACACGGCAACCGCCCCTTCCGGAAGGAAGAGGTACCGCCGTGGATGTTCGAGCTCGATTTCGAGCTCGACTGCGCCATCCAGGTTCCACCGCGTCCCGTGCGGCCAGACCATCCCATCACGATATTCGGGGACCCGATAGGCGCCGAGTGCCGACCACGAATCGGTGGTCACCCGCTCGAGGGCGGTGGCGCGCAGCCGCATCCACCTCGCCCTGAGCGGATCACCCGATAGCGAGCGCACGATCATTGCCACCTCGTGGGACTGCCGGATGGACCCGACTCCGGAGAGGGCAACGTTGCTCGTGAAACCGGTCACGCTGCTCGCCCCTCCTCGCCCGGCTATCCACGGCGAACGCAGCCGGGGCAGCGCGAGGAAGATCGGGATCGAGAGGATCAGCGCGAGGACCGCCGCGACGATGACATGCCGCAGCCGCGGGAGTGATTCTCCGACCCGCCGCACGCCGTCCTCGATCCCCGCGAGATGGATCCGCATCCCCGTCCACCACCAGAGAACGGCCGAAAAACAAAAGTACACCACCACCGTCACATGGGTGGACGAGGTCAGGGCGACCACCCACACCAGGGAAACCGGCAGCAGGGCGCGAAGGAAGGTCCGCCGGTCGGTTACCACGAGCAATCGAACCGAGGTCAGGAGCAGCAGGAGATGCCCCAGCGGGCGCAGCGGTCCGACCCGCATTCCGCCGGCAACCGCGACCACGACCAAGATGGCGACACCAATGACATTGAGAGCCGTCGGCGAAAGGCGGAGGTTGACCGACGGCCGGATGGCCAGAACCAAGCCCACCGCCGCGGTCGCAATCCAGAATGGCGGCAAGATGATGTAGAGAAACGGGAAAGGAACCAGCGCCCACAACAGGAGAATCCCGAGCAGCCGGCGATATTCCTCCACCGACATCAGCCTCTTGCCCTCGTTACCGAGAAAAACTGCGTACGCGCGGTGCCGACGTTCGCCGGCGCCGCATCGGAAGACGGGCGAGGCATGACCTCCGCCAGAGGCCGCAGCAGCACCGGCGCCTGTCGGGCCGAACGTACGGGAGGGACCACAATGGATCCGATGATGACTCCCACCGACACACCCTCCCGCAGCCGTAATACGACCGCGGTGGCGACCTCCGAGATGAGGTGCTCGAACAGGTCGCGCTGCCTTGGGTCCGCAGGGTCTTCGAGACGCGGATCGACAACGAAGAAAACCGGCTTTTCGGAAGTTCTCTGACGCTCGACGACGACCAAACGCTGCTGCCGCGCGGTCTGCTTCCAATGCATCGACCGCAGTTCATCACCCTCTCTGAAGTCCCGCAGCTGGGTCACCTCTCCCTCACGACCCCGTGACTCGAGGGCGTCGGGGGAACGCCGTCCGCCACCGCGACGCACCGATGCCGAGGACGTCGGCAGGAGACGTGGGTAAACAAGCACCTCGCGGTCGAATATCAGAACTTTCGACTTGAGGAAGAACCCTAGAGGAAGGAGGATGTCGAGACGCCAGGCGCCGAGCTCGTGACGACCGCGATCGGGAAAAACCAACTCGATCGAGTGCCGCCGTCGATCCAAGGTGGCCAGCAACGGCACGTGGATCGTGGCGCGGCCGTCACTGTCCCGAACCACCAGACCGTATGCAGGCAGAAACCGGGACGTGTTCTCGAGCTCCACCCCTATCACTGCCGGCCGCCCCGCGTAGATCTCGGACGGGAGCTCGATCGTCGCCTCGATATTCCCCAGGACCTGTCGCGACCAGAAGCCGGAAACAATGTAGCTGCCGAGCGCGAGACCGAGGACCGCCATCAACGCGTTGTTGCCCGTGTTCACCGCCGCCATGCCGAGGATCACGCTCGCCACCAAATAGGCGAGACCCCAGCGGGTGAGACGGAGGCGGAAACCTGGGAAGCTCCCTGTGAGGCTCATGACTCAAGATCTGATTTCGAATTTCGAATTTCGAATTTCGAATTTTCGCCCGCCCACTCTTCGCTAGAGGAAACCCCCCGCGAGGTGAGCTCGTGCTCTTGAAGCCCCCTTTTCGTTGCCAGAAATGGGGTCCCACGCTCACCGGAGGGGTGGTTGGGAAATTCGAAATTCGAAATTCGAAATTCGAAATCCAAAGTTCTTCCTAACGCGGGACCGGGATCTTCTCGAGGATCGATCGGATGACCGCGCGCTCGGAGCGGCTTCGCTCCCAGCCGTCGCCGACGAGCGGGTCGGCGTGCAGCAGACGATGGGCGAGGACCGCCTCGGCGGTGTCCTGGAGATCGTCGGGGATCACGAAGGCCCGCCCGCGCACCAGCGCCAGAGCCTGGGACGATCGCTGCCACGACAGACAGCCGCGGGTCGAGACACCGAGCGCGAGGCCCTGGTGGTCGCGGGTCGCCTCGACCACCTCGAGCAGGTACTCGAGCAGTGCGTCCGAGATATGAACCTCCTTGACGAGATCCTGCATCTCAATGACCTCGCGCGCGTCGAGCACCGGCTCGAGCTGCTCGAGCTCCGGCTCGGTGCCGCCGGCCCGCAGCAGCTCGAGCTCTTCCTCGTGCCCCGGGTAACCCATCGACAACCGCATCAGGAACCGATCGAGCTGCGATTCGGGCAGCGGGTAGGTGCCGGTGGACTCCACCGGGTTCTGGGTCGCGACCACGAAGAACGGCTCGGCCAACCGGTGGCGTGTTTTTTCGACCGTCACCGTCTGCTCGCTCATGGCCTCGAGGAGGGCGGACTGGGTGCGCGGGGCGGCGCGGTTGATCTCGTCGGCCAGCACCACGTTTGAAAACAGGGGGCCCGGCAGAAACTCGAACTCTCCCTGGTTTTGGCGGTAGACCGAGATGCCGATGATGTCCGAAGGCAGGGTGTCGGAGGTGAACTGGATGCGGTGAAACTCGAGATCGAGCGAGCGCGCGAGGGCCTGAGCGAGGGTCGTCTTGCCGACGCCGGGAACATCCTCGAGCAGCACGTGGCCGCGCGCCAACAGGGCGGCGATAAGGGCGTCGACAATCTCCGCCTTGCCGCGGATCACCCGCACGATCGAGGAGTGCAGCTTCTCCAGTCGCTCGAGGACCGTGTCGGACACAGGGTTCATACAATCTCCTATGATGCGGGCGGCTACGCAGCCGCATCAACCAGTATACGGAACTGACAAACCGTCGTTGCCAGGGCAATGCGGAATTTCGGATTTCGGATTTCGGATTTCGGATTTGCCGCCCGGCCACCCGGGCTCAGGGTGCAGGGTTCAAGCACCCACTCAACCGCCCACCCAGATGTAGGTCCCACCCGCCGTGGTCTCCTCGTGGCGTAGAATATCGCCATGAAGTACCGCCTCTATATAGACGAGGTCGGCAACTCCGGCCTCAGCGCCAGGCTCCAACACCCCAACGAGCGCTACCTCAGCCTTACCGGAGTGATCATCGAACTCCACCACGTGGACAGCGTCGTCGCGCCACAGCTCGAGGGGCTGAAGCGCCAGTACTTCAAGACCCACGTGGACGAGCCACTCATCCTCCATCGAAAGGAGCTGGTGAACAGACGGTACCCGTTTCACGAGCTGAACGATCCGAACACCGAGAAGGCATTCAACGGCGATTTGCTCGGTCTGATGCGAGTGTTCGAGTACACGGTGATCACGGTTATCATCGACAAGCACGAGCACCTGCAGGGGCTGATCGGTTACCTGCCGCAGCACTTCGGCTCCTACAACCACATGACCGGCCGTGAATACCTCGAGTATCGCGCTTTGCTGGAGGGGTTCAACGACTCGGCGGAGCGGCACGAGCGCGTCGCGGACGTGCTCGAGGACGTCGACCTCGTGCTCGTGATGAGCGTGTTTCCAGGCTTCGGTGGCCAGACGTTCATGCCCGAGGTGCTGTCCAAGGTGCGCTGGCTGCGCGAGCGCGGCTTCAACGAAGAGTATCTGCAGCTGCTGGCGCATTATGGCATTGAGCCGCGCACGATTCACCTTGCGAGTCCGAACGAGAATGGGGATATCGAGTCGGCCAATGGCGCCTTCAAGCGAGCAGTGAAGCAGCATCTACTGCTGAGGGGAAGCCGCAATTTTGAAAGTATCGAGACCTATGAGGCCTTTCTGTGGCAGATCATGGAGAAACGGAACGCCTTACGAAGCAAGCGACTGGCCGAAGAAATGGCGGTCATGGGATCTCTTGAAGTGAAACCCTGGCCCGAGATGCGAGAACTACGAGCCC
>JAIVTZ010000241.1:0-5982 GCA_049188105.1 Deltaproteobacteria bacterium
CGAAACCGAGTAGAGAACCCGTACTCTCAAGAAACTCTCGAGATTCCTAAGAGAGCGGGTTGCGGGGACTTGGCATGCGATCGAGCGCCGAAGGCGCGAAAGATTCAAAGCCTGGGGCGTCAGCCCCAGGGAAGAGGGCGCGACTAATCCCAGGAGCCCTGACGGGGCGACAGATTGCGGCTGCGGCGTGAGCCGCAGCCATCATCTTCTGATTGTCTGTCGCCGCTTCGCGGCTTGTTAATTATCTCCCGAACCGTGTTCCTGGGGCTCACGCCCCAGGCTAAGAATCTGACGCCCCTTCGGGGCTCTCCGAAGATTACTTTCCGGTGTGGTCGGGTCGCAGCAGACACCTCGGGAATATTGCGGGTCAGCTATTGGCGGGAAATCAACGTCCGCCCAAGCGGACGATCAGTCTCCGAGCAGATTGACCGATCTCAGGCCCAGGAAGCGTGAGAAACCCGCATCGTTTGAGTGCAGCTTGACAAACCAAACTCTGAAACCTATCTTGTGTCATAGCGTATTACTTCACTAATACGCAGTGGAGAACCGATGGACTTCAAAACAACCACCCGGCCGCCAGAGTGGAACCCCCAACGATGCTGATCGTGGTCGATCCCTCGAGCGGAGTGCCGGTCTTTCGGCAGGTAATGGACCAGGTACGGTTCCACATCGCGAGCGGGTTGTTGCAGCCGGGTGACGAGCTCCCGGCCACGAGGTCGCTGTCGGCCGAGCTCGGCGTCAACCCGATGACCATCTCCAAGGCTTACAACCTCCTCGAGCGCGACGACGTGCTCGAACGACGGCCCGGAAGGCCGCTGGTGGTGAGGGCGCTGGACCCGGAGGAGCTCGAGGTGGAAAAGATCGACCGGCTGCGCGCAAGCCTCGCCGATGCGGTTCGAGCGGCACGACAGCTCGGTCTCGAGAACGAAGAAGCGCTGAGGGTCTACGGCGAGCTCCTGGAGGACGCGTCCGAGGAGGAACGATCATGAAGGTACTCGATATGCACGACATCCACCGCTCGTTCGAAGCCGGGGTTCCGGTTCTCGATGGCGTCGACCTCACGATGGCGCCCGGCGAGGTCGTCGGCCTCCTCGGCCGCAACGGCGCCGGCAAGACGACCCTGATCCAGTTCGGTTCTTCGGTCCACCGCAAGGTCTTCAAATGGGTTGCGCTCGGCTTCATCATCTTCCTCGTCGTGATCACCGTCGCGGTGTCAGCCGCGCGCCTCCTGGGCTTCACTCAGGTCTGGTACGTCGGCGCACTCATCTCCATCGGTATCCGGGCCCTCGCCCATTGGCTGCCGCTTCCGACCTCGATTCTGTGGATTTTCTGTGTAACTTCCTGGGTTGGTGCGTATCTATTACTGGAGAGGGCCTTCAGTGCGATCGAGTTACCACGTGAGAAGACCATGAACCGCTTCGCCGAGGAGTACTGAGATGGACGACACGACCCTCCGGGTGACCACCAGATCGTCCGCCGGGGAGGAACTGGTGCTTGCCGTCGAGGGCTATCTCGACGAAGACGGCGGATTCACCCTCGCCCTGGAGACTCGCACCGCGCGGCTGGCCGATCATCGCCACATTTGCATCGACCTGGCTGCGGTGTGTCTCTTCAACTGCTCGGGAGCACGGCACCTGATCTCACTCCTCCACGACCTGAACCGGTCAGGATGTCAGGTCGACCTCGTCGGCGTTCACCTACCCCTGCAGCGATTGCTCGACCTTGCCGCCTGATCGGTCACAATGGGGAACCCTGGAAGGGAGTTCTCCATGAACATGCGCACCGTGCGTAAGATCCACAGATACCTCGGACTGTTCGTGGGCGTGCAGCTCCTGCTGTGGACGGCCGGCGGGCTGTTCTTCAGCCTCAACTCGATCGAGAAGGTGCGCGGGGAGACCGAGGCGTCCGAACCGCCGCCTCTCCAGTTCACGAGCCCACCGGTATCGCCCGCGCCCGCCCTCGCGGAGCTTGCCGCGTGGCGGCCCGGGATCGAGGTTCGTTCGGTGACCCTCCGGCCGCACCTCGGCGATGGGGTCTATGAGATCGCCTACGACGATGGCGATCGGAGCCGCTGGGCGCTCGCCGATACAACCACCGGCCGACTCCGCTCACCGATCACAGAGGACGAGGCGGTCGCTCTAGCACGCGCCGACTACATACTCGGCGCTCCGGTCGCGGAGGTCGCCCTGATCACCGAGGTCGGGTCCGCCGACGAGTATCGGGGAAGGCCGCTCCCCGCCTACCGGGTGAGCTTCGACCACCCTCTCGGCACCCGCCTCTACGTCTCGATCGAGCGGGGCACGGTGACCGCCCGGCGCAACGATCGCTGGCGTTGGTTCGATCTCTTCTGGATGCTCCACGTTATGGACTACGAAGACCGCGACGACTTCAACACCTGGTGGCTGCAGATCGCCGCCGCGCTCGGAGTGATCTCGATTCTCAGCGGGTTCGCGCTCGCCGCCCTCACCTCACCCCGGTTGCGGCGACTGTTTGACCGTCTGTAATCCGCACAGGGACTGCGCGTCAACTCCGGTTGCGCCCGAAGGCTAAAAATTTCCGTGTGGAGTCGTTACCCCAGCCCGTCGAGCTCCCTGCGCATCTTCTCCTCGACCTGCTCGGCGATCGGCGCGACCTCCGGGTTATCGACTGAAGTCCAGGTCGAGCTTCTTCTTGAATGTCGCCTTGACGTCGATCTCGGTGAGGACGCCGAAGTCCTCCTCGGCGAGCAGCTCGGTCGTGCGTTCGACCGCCACGTCGTAGTCCATCTCGGACAGCTCCCTGACGAGCGCGTATCGGGTTTCCATCTCATGTCTCCGTCGTCGGGCAGTCACTCCCCTCGGCCTCTGCGCTCCGTCCCTGCCGTACCCCCCACCGTCCGAATAGCGCGGGCACGACAACCAGGTTCAGGGCGGTTGAGCTGAGCAGCCCGCCGAGGATCACCTCAGCCATCGGGCTCAGGATCTCGTTGCCCGGTCGTCCGCCAGCCAAGACCAAAGGTACCAGGGCCAGCCCTGCCGTCAGCGCCGTCATCACGACCGGCGCCATGCGCTCCTCGGATCCGACCAGGATGGCGTCTTTGACGGCCATCGTTCCCCTCTCCATCAGCTGCTGGTAGCGCGTGACCAGGAGCACGCCGTTTCGGGTGGCGATCCCAAAGAGCGTGATGAAGCCGAGCAGGGACGCGACGCTCAGAACGCCGTGGCCGACCGCCACCGCAACCACGCCGCCGACCACCGCGAGGGGCAGGTTGACAAGCACGATGAGGGCTTGGCGGTGACTCGAGAAGGCGAAGAAGAGAAGACCATACATGGCCAGTAACACCACCACTGACAAAACCGCGATCACAGTCAGGCTGCGGGCGGCACTCTCGAACTGACCCCCAAAGACCAGCCGGTATCCAGCCGGCAGGTCGAGTTCCGCCTCCAGCACCTCACGGGCGGCCTCGACCGTACCGGTCAGGTCGCGACCCGAGATGTTGGCGGTCAGCACCGCCACCCGACGCACGTCCTCGCGCCGCACGATGCTCGGACCGAGGTCCTGGCGCACCCTCGCGACGTCGCCGAGGCGGATCGTCCGTCCACCCTCTATCAGCACGGGCAGGTTCGCGAGGTCCTCGCGGTGACGATTGCTGCCGTCTGCGAGGCGCACCACCACCGTTGTGACCAGCCCGTCCTCGAGGATCTCCCCCACCTGGGTGCCCTGGAACAACGCCTCGACTATGCGTGCGAGCTCGCCGGCGTCAAGGCCGTGTCGGGCCATCGCAGACCGGTCGAAGTCGATCGCGAGCTGCGGCACCGTGGCCTGCTCCTGGTTGGAGAGATCGACAACTCCGGAAACATTGCCAAGGATCTCCTCGGCGGCCGACGCAAGGCGGCGGAGGACTGACAGGTCAGGACCGAAGATCTTGACCGCCAGGTTGGCCTTGGAGCCCGAGATCATGTGGTCGATGCGGTGGCTGATGGGCTGTCCAAAGGTCACGCTCACGCCGGGAATGGTGGCCACCGCGCGCCGCATTTTCGCCAACAGCTCGTCCTTTGGACGCCCGCGACGAAGCACCACCTCGATCTCGGCGCCGTTGACGCCCTGGAGGTGCTCGTCGCGCTCCGCCCGTCCGGTTCGGCGGCTGGTGGACACCACTTCCGGAAAGGCCAGGAGCGACTCCTCCACCTGCCGGCCAAGGGCGTCGCTCTCCAACAGGGTGATCCCAGGCGGCGCAGCCACCGCCACCGTCAGCGCACCCTCGTTAAAGGCGGGCATGAAAGTCCTTCCGAGGAGCGGAACCAGCATGAGGGCGCCTGCCAGCGCGAGCGCCGCACCGCCGGACACCAGCCTCGGATGATCCACGGCCCACCGCACGGTCGGACGGTACGCGCGCACCAACCACCTCATCAGCCACGGCTGCCGACTCGCCAACGACCGCGAGCCCGTCAGCAGGATGCCGGCCAGAGCCGGAGTCACCGTCAGCGAAACCACCAGGGAGGCCGCCAGCGCGGACACATAGGCGAGCCCGAGCGGTCTCATGAGCCGCCCCTCCATCCCCGGCAGCAGGAACAGGGGCAAAAAGACCACACCGATGATGATCGTGGCGAACAGGATCGGCCGCACGACCTCCTGGGCAGCCGCTTCGATGACCAGTGCGACCGGCATGGACTCCGCGTCGCCAGGGCGTGATCGGTGCTCGCGCAAGCGACGGACGATGTTCTCGACGGCAATGATGGCGTCGTCCACCAAAGCGCCGATGGCGATCGTCAAACCGCCCAGCGTCATGGTGTTGACGGTCGCCCCAAAGGCCGAAATCGCCAGTACGCCAGCCACGAGGGACAAAGGGATAGCCAACGCCGAGATCAAGGTCGCGCGAAGGTTGCCGAGAAACAGCAGCAGGACGAGCACGACGAGGATAGCGCCGTCGCGCATCGCCGTCGAGACGTTGTGGATCGCGATCTCGATGAAGTTGGCCTGGCGGAAGTTCTCCCGCTCGACGGTGACCTCTCGAGGCAGGGACTCCTCCATCTCGGACATCACCCGGTCGATGGCCGCGGTGAGCTCGAGGGTGTTGGCACCCGGCTGCTTCTGCACCGACAGGATCACTGCCGGCCGGCCGTTGTAGGACGCGGTTCCGCGCACCGGTTCGACTCCGGCCTTGACCTCGCCGACCATGCCCACCGTAACCGGAACCCCTTCCGACAACGACACCACTGTGGCGGCGAGGTCCTCCGCAGTGCGCGCCCGGCCGAGACCACGCACCAGGTACTCCTGAGAGCCGTCGATGTGGAAGCCGGCCGCAGTGCTCGCGCTGGTCCCCTCCAGCGCCCGGACGACGTCCAGCACGCCCACGCCGTGCCGGGCCATGGCCGGCGGGTCGAGGAGAACCTGGTACTGGCGAAGGTCGCCGCCGATCGGCACCACCTGGGCGATGCCTGGGATCGCGAGCAGCGCCCGGCGGACGTCGGTCTCGGCAAGCCGCCGCAGCTTCTCGGCCGGAAGCGTCTCCGAGGTGAGGGCCAGAAACGTGATCTCGCCCATGATCGAGCTCACGGGCCCGAGCCTGGGACGGGTGACGCCTTCGGGCAGCTCCACCTCCTGCAAGCGTTCCGAGACGATCTGGCGCGCCAGGTAGACGTCCTGTCCCCAGTCGAACTCGACCCAGATCACTGAAACCCCGGCGCCCGACACCGAGCGCAGCCGGCGCACGCCGGGAGCGCCGTTGAGCACCGACTCGAGCGGGAAGGTCACCAGCAGCTCCACCTCCTCCGGCGCGAAGCCCGGCGCCTCGGTGAGGACCGTGACGGAGGGCGCGGTCAGGTCCGGAAGCACGTCCACCGGGGTCCGTGCAGCGACCAGCCCCCCGACCACCAAGAGCAAACCGGCCGTAACCAACACGAAACCACGGAATCGCAACGAGAAACGAATCAGCTTAGCAAGCATGCTGCACCTCCAACCCAGCCCGGTCTTCTCACCGGGTGTCTACTGCGGGCGGCGAAT
>JAIVTZ010000242.1:0-5973 GCA_049188105.1 Deltaproteobacteria bacterium
GAGGGCACGACGGAAAGATGGTCGCCAACGGAAAGAACCCCACGTGGTGAGTGATTCGACCTCCAGTCCACGTTTTCCGGCACGCTTCAACGAGCTGCCGTGGTACCGGTCGAACGTGCCGTGCATGGAGGCCTGCCCCGTGCACACGGACTCCGGACGCTATGTTCAGCTGATCGCCGAAGGGCGCTTCGCTGAGGCTTTTCTGGTCGCCCGGTCGCCCAACTCGTTGGCCTCGGTCTGCGGCCGGGTGTGTGCCGCTCCCTGCGAGGACGCCTGCCGGCGCGGTTGGATCGACGAGCCGGTGACCATCCGTCCCTTGAAGCGCTTTGTCACCGAGCGCTACGGCGCCGAATCCGCGCAGCCGGACTTCTTTCGAGTCCTGACCGTTGCACCGGAGGACGCAACCGAAGCGGTAGAGATCGACCCCGGTTGCCGCCGGCTGTGGCACATGGAACAGCTGTGTGAGGAAACCCGTCAGGGTAGCGGCGGCGGCGGGAAGAAGATCGCCGTCGTCGGGAGCGGACCGGCCGGCCTCGGCTGCGCCCAGGATCTGCGCCTGATGGGCTATGAGGTGACGATCTTCGAGGCCCTCCCCGACAGCGGCGGCATGCTCCGCTATGGCATCCCAGACTACCGTCTGCCGCGGGCGGTCATCGACCGCGAGGTGGGAGCAATCGAAGGGCTCGGCGCGGTGCTCGAAACCAACCATCCGATCACCGCCGACTTCGGGCTCTCCCAGCTCAAGGACGAGGGCTTCGAAGCCGTGTTCCTGTCGGTGGGCGCGATGCGGGGCCGTGATCTCAATATCGAGGGAGCGGATAAGGACGGAGTCATCAAGGCGGTCGATTACCTGCTCAACCTCAACCGCGGCTATCGGGTCGATCTGGGGAAAAGTGTTGTGGTCATCGGCGGCGGCTCGGTGGCCCTCGACGCTGCGCGGACCGCGGTGCGCGAGTTTTACCAGCCGATGGAAGAGATCGAGATGACCGCCGAGGCGGTCGTCGGCCAACCGGCCATGGACGCCGCCCGTGGAGCGTTGCGGGGAGGCGCCAGCGAGGTGCACGTTATTTCCCTCGAGTCCCTCGACGAGCTCCCCGCGGCGCAGACCGTACAGGGCAAGGACGAGCTCCACGAGGCGGTCGAGGAGGGTATCCAGCTCCACCCGGGGTGGGGCCCGCAGGTGATCCGCGGGGGCAAGCAAGTCGAAGCGGTGGACTTCGTCGGCGTGCGCCGCGTCTTCGACGATGACGGCCGTTTCAACCCCGAGTACGACCCCGATCGCAAGCTGACCCTCGAGGTCGACTCGGTGATCCTCGCCATCGGCCAGCAGCCGGACTTCAGCTTCTTGAGCAAGGAAGACGGGATCGAGCTGACCCCGGCCGGCACCATCCGCATCGACCCCAAAACCCTGGCAACGACCGCTGCGGGCGTCTTCGCCGGCGGCGACGCCGCGTTTGGTCCGCGCATCGCGATCGAGGCGGTGGCCAATGGCAAGCTCGCGGCACGATCGATCCACGACTACCTCTCCGGCGGGCGGGCCGCCATCCGGATGGAGGTCGAGATTCGAAAGATCCCGGCGGACGAGTACTCGATGCCGGCCGGTTACGAGAAACTGGCGCGGCGTGGGGCGCCGACCCTGCCGATTGATCGTCGTACCGGGATCACCGAGGTCGAGGAGGTGATGACCGAGGAGCAGGCCCGCGCCCAGGCCGAGCGTTGCCTCGCCTGCCACATCGACACGATCTACGATCCCTTGAAGTGCGTCCTGTGCAACCGCTGTGCCGACGTCTGTCCGGAGAAGTGCCTCACGTTTGTGCCGCTCAAGCTGGTGGACATGCCTCCCGAACAACTCGAATCCGCCCTCGACAGCTACGGCCACGATCGCGATCAACCCCTCACCGTCCTTCTCAAGGACGACACTCTGTGCATCCGTTGCGGGCTCTGCGCCCTGCGCTGCCCGACGGACGCGATGACCATGGAACGCTTCAACTTTATCGAGTCGGCGGAGTAGCCCAGTGGCAACAACACACGAAAACGTCCAAATCAAGACGGCACCTTCAGCCGAGGCCCCCTCGCGTCGCGGCTTCCTGGCCTGGCTGGCCGGCATTCTGGCAGCTACCGGTGCAGCCCTCGCAGCCTGGCCGATGTTCAGATCGTTGGTGCCGAACGTTCTCTACGAACCCCCGAAGAGATTTCGGATTGGTTTACCGGACAACTACCAGGAGGGCACTACCTTCCTCGAAGAGCACCGGCTCTTCCTCTTCCGGGAGGGCGCCAGCTTTCACGCGATCTCCGGCATCTGCACCCACCTCGGTTGCACGGTCAAGTTCGCGCCCTTCAGCTCACCACGGGAGGAAATCGTCCGCGGCTACACTTTCCGTGCGCTGGGAGAGTTCCACTGCCCATGCCACGGCTCGAAGTTCCGCGGCGAGGGCACCAACTTCGCAGGTCCCGCTCCACGACCGCTTACGAGCTACCTGCTCGAGCTGTCGCCGGAGACGGGAGAGCTGGTCGTCGATGTCGCCGCCGAGGTCCCCCGTGATTTCAGACTGGTGGTCTAGATGAGCCTCTTTTCTATCCCCGACGTGTGGCAGCGGCTGACCTGGCCGTGGGACCCGAAGTCCAACCGCGAGGCCGGCAGCGGCATCGTTGCCAACTTCCTCCTCCACTGGTTCCCTAACCGGGTGTCGCTGCGCAGCCTGGCGTTTTCGTACTCGTTCTACCTCGGTACGATCACCTTCGTCGTCTTCCTCATTCTCGTGGTGACCGGCGTGGTCCTGATGTTCCTCTACGTGCCGTCCATCGAGCGCGCCTACTGGTCGATCAAGGACATCGACGCCGTCGTCAGCTTCGGCTGGCTCCTGAGACGGCTCCATCGGGTGAGTGCGCACGCGATGGTGGCGCTGGTCTTCCTCCACATGTTTCGGGTCTTCCTCACCGGCTCGTACAAGGCCGGCGAGGAAGTTCGGTCGGCGCGACCCTTCAACTGGGTCCTCGGCGTCGGTCTGCTGGTGCTCACCCTGCTCTTGAGCTTCACCGGTTACCTCCTGCCCTGGGACCAGCTCGCGTACTGGGCGATCACGGTGGGAACCAACATCGCCGCCAGCGTGCCGGCGGTGGGCGAGACCATCCGCCAGTTCCTCCTCGGCGGCACCGTCATCGGCCAGCCGACCCTGATCCGCTTCTACGTCCTCCACTGCGCCTTGCTGCCGCTGGTTCTCTTCGCGGTCGCGGTTTGGCACATGTGGCGGATCCGCAAGGACGGCGGTCTCGCGATCGTCGAGCAGGATCGCAAGGACGCTCTCGAACGCGCCCCGGAACCGCCGAGGAAATCGAAGACCTACAGCGTCCTCGGCATCGCCAGCGGGACCACCGTTCAGGTCCACGACCCGACCACCTTGAACGAGGACAACTCGCGGCCTTCGACCCCGTTTCTCACCGTCCGCATTCTCATCGTGGTGCTCCTGACGGTGGCGATCTGTACCGGTCTGTCGCTCATTTTCCAGGCCCCCCTCGAGGCCGCTGCCAACCCCGAGGTCACCCCCAACCCGGCCAAGGCGCCGTGGTACTTCCTCGGGCTGCAGGAGATGGTCGGCTACTCCGCTCTCATGGGCGGGGTCATCATCCCGACCATTGTCATCTTCGGCCTCATGCTGATCCCCTTCCTCGACCGCGAGCAGCGGGGCATCGGTATCTGGTTCACCGACGGGCCGGGCCGACGCTGGGGCATTGTCGGTTTTGTCTACGGCTTTGCCATGACCTCGCTGAGCGTCGCCCTCGCGGTGCTCTTCCCGATGAGAAGCGTGTTCCCGGGTATCGAGAGCCAACTCTTCTTCGACTTCGTAAACCCCGCGACCCTCTTGCTGCTGCTCTTCGCAGCTCTGTACTTCGTGGTACAGAAAATGACATCCTCGACCCGCTATGCGGCGATCGCCACCTTCTGTGCGTTCATCGTCGCGTTTGTCCTCCTGACCTACGTCGGAACCGCCCTGCGTGGGCCGAACTGGCAGTTCTACTGGCCGTGGCAAGCGTGGCCCGGCCATCCGATCATCTTGTGAGGGTGGGTAGCAGCCAATGATCAAGAAAATCTCTCGCCGCGAACTCCTCCTCATGCTCTTCGCCGCAGCGCTCATGGTGGCGGTGGGAGTGGCAGCCATCATCCACGACACAGTTCCGGAGTGGAAGTACTACCAAAGCGAATTCCGGGAGATCGTGGCCGAGCGCTTTGGCGACGTGGACCCCGCGACCCTGCCGTCCGGCATCCAACAGATCTGGGTCGAGCAGCTCGACCGGGTCGACCGCTGCACCACGTGTCACCTCGGCATCGCCTGGCGGGGGCTCGAGGAGGTGGAGCAGCCGTGGACGACCCACCCCATGCCCGAGATCTTCGGCGACCACCCGATGGAGGAGTTCGGTTGCACGGTGTGTCACGGCGGGCAGGGATTCGCGCTCACCGAGTACGACGCCCACGGCTTTGTCGAGCACTGGGAAGAACCGCTGCTCAGAGATATCGCCGCCTCCGAGTACGACCCCAGAAACCCGCCGCCGCTGCATGAGATCCAGTGCAATTTCTGCCACCGGTACGAGCGCTTCACCGAAGGCATGCCCTACATCAACCGCGCCAAGGAGTTCGTGCGCGTCAAGGGCTGCAAGATCTGCCACCGGATCAACGGCGACGGCGGCAAGCTCGGTCCAGACCTGACCCACGTGGGTGATAGGCACGCCGAGAGCTTTGATTTTTCGAACCTGGTGTCCGATCAGATGACGGTCTTCAACTGGCACATCAAGCATTTCGGGTCACCGACGACGATCGTGCCGGGGTCGATCATGCCGGAGATGAACTTCTCCTCGACCGATTCGCAGGCTCTGGCAATGCTGGTGATGAGCTGGCGCGACGACGAGGACCTGCCTCTCGCCTTCTTCCCCGGAATCGAGCTCAAGGACGAGATGACCGCCGAGGAGATCGAGAAAGACCGCCGGATGCGCGAGGGCGACGGCGCGTTCTTCGTCGAGCACAGCTGTTTCGTCTGTCACAGCATCAAGGCCTACGACATCAAATCACCGACCGACAAGGGCCCCGATCTGTCGCTTGCGCCGGATGATGTCCGGGCACGTTTCAACAAGACCGTCGAGGAGTTCTTGTTCGATCCCACCGGGACCATGAAGATCGTCCTGGAGAGCCAGATCGTCCTCACCGACGAGGAGAAGTGGCAAGCTGTCGAAAAGATCATGAAGGCTTACGACATCGTCAAGAACAGAGCCGCGGAGGCCGAGGCCGCTGCGGCGGATGGATCATAATTTCGAAGAAAATGAGGAGGAAACACATGAAGAATCGGAACATCCTTCGAGCACTGCTTGCGCTGCTCGTCATCGGGCTTTTCGTCGGGCTCGCGGCGTGCGGTAAGAAACCACCCCAGCGCCGAGGCGCGCGCGCCGGCGCCGGCGGCACCTCGGACCTCACCAGCGCCGCCCTCGCCACCTTCGTGGCGCCCGGCGACCTCGACGAGTACTATCTCTTTTACTCGGGCGGACACAGCGGACAGATCTTCGTCGCCGGCATCCCGTCGATGCGACACATCGCGACCATCCCGGTCTTCTCGCCCTACCCCGGCACCGGTTACGGTTTCGACGACGAGACCAAGGAGATGCTCGGCGAGTACACGTGGGGTGACTCCCACCACCCAGGCCTCTCCGAGACCAACGGCGAGTACGACGGGCGCTGGCTGTTCATCAACGACAACGCCAACGGCCGCATGGCACGGATCGATCTCAAGGACTTCAAGACCAAGCAGATCCTGAAGATCCCGAACATCTCCGCCAACCACGGCAGCTCCTTCATCACTCCCAACTCCGAGTACGCCACCATGGCGACGCGCATGTCGATCCCGATTCCTGAGGGTAGCTATGCAGACGTCACCGACTATGCCACCAAGTACAAGGGGGTCGTGGCGGGCATTCAGATCGACCCCGAGA
>JAIVTZ010000243.1:0-5951 GCA_049188105.1 Deltaproteobacteria bacterium
CAGGGACCTCTCCCCACCTGCCGGCTCGCCGGCGGGCTCGCAGCACGATCCACAGCGGGACCAGCGTGAGAAGGACCACTATCCCGCGGTCGACCCAGATGCCGGGCGTGTCGGCGGCGAAGAGCGGCAGCGCGAACCACACGACGTCGAAAGCGAAATGGAAGATGATCGCCGGCACCAGACCAAAGAGCAGGTAGAGACCGCCGAAGCCGAGCGCCGGGATGATCAGCTCGACCAGACGCGCGTAGGCCGGTTGGGCCGGGTAGTCGGCGTGGCCGGCGCCGAAGATCACCGCCTGTAGCACCAATGCTCCAGTAATCCACAACCAGCGTTTGCCGAAGCGACGGCCGAGCAGGGCCGCCGAGGCGATGGGCACCGCCCGGAACAGGCACTCCTCCCAGAACCCGGCCTGGAGTGAGATGGCGATCGATGTCAGCCACGGGAAGTAGTTGGCGAGCACGTTGGGGTCGGTGAGAGCGCTCGAGGGAGTCCACCAGCCGAGTTGGCTGTTGGCGAAGTAGTAGAGCCACACCTCGTACGCGAAGAAGATGCCGATCAGGAGGTAGCCGGCCACCGTGTAACCGAGCATTGACTTTGATGCCGCAACATCTCCCCTCCAGGACTTCCACAGCTGGATGCGCTTGGGGAAGGCGCGGCGGGTGAGGCTCTCGGCCGCTATGAAGGAGAGCGCGAGGACCGCACCCATGCCGATGAACTGGGCGATCGCAATCGCGATCTGTTGCAGCGCGAAGGTGGTGGACGAAACCGCGGTATCGTAGCCCATCCACAGCAGCGGCCACTGGTTGAGCACCACCAGCGCCTGCAGGAAGGCGATGAAGAGCGCCCACTTGACGGCCGGCTTCCACACCACCCAGCGCTCCCGCATCAGAAAGAAGAGGCCGACCACGCAGCCGCCGGCGATGTAGAGGATGGCGATGGCGAATGCAGACCCGGTGGCAATACCGTTGTTGGCCGAGCGCATCTCCTGATAGCGCCGCGTGAAGGCCTCGGGGATCTTGATGAAGTGGGTGAGCTCGGTGAGGCGGTCGCCTGAGACGGTGAGCCGGAGCCGGTAGTGCCCGTCGCCGATCTGAACATCCGGGCGCTCGTAGACCATGGTGTGGTCGGTGCGTCCGCCCGGCCGCACCTCGTGCGAGGCTTCGACCAGCTCGAATGCGCCGAGGTCCACGTCCCAACCCGCACCGACCGCCGCCTCCGCGAGCGCCTGCGCGACCTCCGGCTCGAGGCTGGCGCCGGGCTCGTCCTCCGGGAGCTTCTCGCGGAAGCCGAATGCCGCGCCGTCGGGCCGAAAGCGGATGAGGCTCTCGTTGGTCTCACCCTCGGCAAAGCGTCGCACCACCCAGGTGTAGGGTGAGTAGAGGTCGCCCGCGAGCATTTCGGTGTAGGCTTCCTTGCCGCCGGCCTCGAGCTCGACAAAGCTCTGAACACGACCGTCGAGGCTGAACTCCACCGCGTGGCGGGCGGGTTCGGGTCCCCACCCGCGATCGACGGCAAGCTCCTCCGCCGCCGCCGCGGCCGCGGCGCGGTCCATCGTGACGTCGAGGGTGACGAGGGGGAATGCCTCGGCGAAGTGCATCACCGCCCACGCCGTGCAAAGAACAGACAGCACAACGAAGACCACCCAGAACTGGGGCTTTCGAAACATCAATGACCTCCCGGCAGGATCGGCATAATGCGTCGCAGAGTGTAACATCTGAGATGAGCGACACGTGATTCGCAGGAAGCGTTTCGCCCTCAGCTAGTTGCTGACGGCTGCTGTCCTATACTGTGCTCATGGTGGAACGTGATTCCGCGCTTCATCGATATCCGGTTGGAGGTTTTCATTGCGTTTCATCGTGACGATCATCACCGTGCTGGTCCTGGCGTCGTCGTCGGCCCCCGCCTTTGCCCAGAAGGGCACCTACGAACCCCTCTTCGACACGTTCAACTTCCGGTTCGAGAGCAGTTTTGTAACCACCAACACCGAGATCCGCTTCGACTCCAAGGAGCTCGGCCTCGGCACCACGCTCAGCTTCGAGGACGATCTCGGTCTCGACGGCACGAAGGCGACCCCTTCTCTGTCATTCGAGTGGCAATTAGGCCGCAGGCATCGCCTCGGCATCCGCTGGCAGGAGGTCGGCCGCAACTCAACCGCCCAGGCCCTCACCGAGATCGAATGGGACGGCGAGATCATTCCGATCGACGCGAACATCGACCTCATCTACGACTACGAGACCTACGCCCTGGACTACACCTACTACCCGTGGATCAAGGACCGGTGGGCGGCCGGCTTCGGCTTGGGCCTGCGGACGCTATCGATCCTTGCCGTGATCACGGTGGAGGGGGAGTTGGTGGGGGAATCGGGCGGCGCCGATTTCACCGCGCCGCTGCCGTACATCAACTTCGAGTACCGTCGCATGCTGTCAGCAAAGTGGCGTCTAAAAGCCGGTCTGGGCTATTTTTATCTCGCCATCGGCGACTACTCGGGCTGGCAGGGCATCGTCAGGCTCTCGATAGAAAATAACACCTTCAAAAACGTCGGTTTCGGCGCCGCCCTCAACGGCTCGAACGTCGTGGCGGACGCGGACAACGAGGATTTCTTCGGCCAGGTCGAAATCGGCATCAACGACATCAGCCTGTTTGTCCGCGTCCGGTTTTGACTCTCACATAGCACCTTGTCGCCTCGCGAGGGCGATACCGAGCGCCGTAGGCGCGACATATTCATAGCCTGTTCCCATCCGGAAACTCCGGATGGGGGCTGCGCGGTTCTCGATGCGGAAACGAGCGATTTTTGTGCAAGGTCAAGGAAGGCAAGGATTTGCGCGGAGGCGTACTCCTGTACGCCGCACAAGAAAATCCGCAGCCTGACGCCGAGATTGCCAAAAAGCGCCGTTTCCGGACGAGAACTAGCCTGGGGCGTGAGCCCCAGGAAAGGGGGAACCTCAGCCAGTCAAGCCGCGAAGCGGCGACAGACACTCGGCCTGGACGGCGAATCTCGGGTTTTCAGCGGAACGCCACCGCCCACACCGCCAGCGCCAGAACCCACCAGAAGAAGTGCCACTCGGCGTGCTTGAAGAAGGGTCGCGCCCTATCCGAGTCGATGCTGTGGTGGAATACGGTTGCCGCGAAGAGCACCGCCGCCACCATCCCGAACATCGCCGTCAGGCGGATGTCCCAGGGCGCGAGGACGGCGAAGACGACCGGGTTGATCCGGTGCGGAACGATGACCCGCCGCCGGTAGAAGCCCACGACGACGAGCACGGCGAGCGCAACGACGGCGGTGAAGATCAGGTGGCCGGGAGCGAGCGCGAGCCGCTCCGAGGGCCAATAACCGGCCGGTAAGCCCGAGCCCGTCAGGTGAAGGACGGTCGTCATGCCGCCGGCCGCGGCGGCGCCGGCAATGGTCAGACCGAGCTTCTTGCGCCAACCGGGCCGGTCGTCGCGCGGGTGGAAGAGGTAGGCGGCGGCAAAGAGCAGGGCGAGCAGCCAGAACCCGTCCACCCAACCCCACACTGCGAAGACCACCGGCAGCACGTAAACCTGCGAGGGCCGCTTCTCGATGTAGCGCTCGAGCGAGAACACGGTCGCCCCGAAGAGCAAGAGCGGCAGCGCCCAGTCCGCAACCAAGACCGCGGGGCGCGCCAGGAGAGCGGCCAGGAAGAGCAGAAAAGAGCACATGAGATGGTCGCGGTTCTTCTTCTTCAGCCCGAGGAAGAGGAAGAAGCTGCCGAAGGTGGCGACGATCGACCGCTGCCACGGCTCGCCGCCGTAGATGAGCACGGCGATGACGACAAAGACCGACGCCATCCCGATGTACTCCATTTTCATCCGCCGGCCGTAGACCTCGACCGGGCCGCGGGTGTAGTCGATGAGGACGGGTTCGTCGGTTTCCATGGATGCTCCTCCGAGGCGGCTGCCCCGCACGATCCTTGCCCGCGCACCGGGGCATGTCAAGACCTGCCCGCGCTGTTCGAGATGCAGGGTTCAGGGTTTGCTATCGCTATCGGGATCGCTATCGATATCGAAATGGACGCCGCCCATCTGGGGTTTCGATACCGATAGCGATTGCGATAGCGAATCCGATGGACACGTTGGACGCGGAACCGCAACGAGGCCCTACGACCCATTATGACAACTTTGCATCACGACTTGACAAGTCTATTGACATAGGTCAGTTGTTGATTTATATATAAACTATGATTCGACTCAACGTCCACGAGGCCAAGACCCATTTGTCGCGCTACCTGAAGGCTCTCGCCGAGGGCGAGGTGATAGTGCTCTGTAAGCGTAACGTGCCGATCGCCGAGATTCGGGGCCTTCCGGGCCGGCAAGCCGAGCCCCGGCCGGTTGGTCTCGCACACGGGGTCTTCGAGGTTCCGCCTGCCTTCTTCGAGCCTCTTCCCGACGACATCGTGGAAGCGTTCGAGGGCCGATGAAGCTCCTCCTCGACACCTGTACGTTCCTGTGGATCGTGGCCGGGGCGCCGGAGCTCTCCGATCGTGCCCGGCTCGCATTCACCACGCCCGACAACGAGGTCTATCTGTCCTCGATCTCGGCGTGGGAAATCGCGGTCAAACACGGTCTCGGCCGCCTGCCCCTGCCGTCTCCTCCATCGGTCTTCGTTCCCGAGATGAGGCAACGGCACGGGATCGCCCCCCTGGCGCTCTCTGAGGAAACGGCCCTGTTTCTCGGTAAGCTACCGGCGAATCACCGCGATCCTTTCGACCGCATGCTCATCTGCCAGGCCACCGTCGATGGGCTGGTCCTCCTGACCCCCGACGAGCAGATCGCGAGTTACCCGGTGCGTACTCTGTGGTGAGCGAAAAGACACTCCCAATTCTCTTTTAGTTGAGTTGATCGAGCCGCGAAGCGGCGGAAGATTCATAGCCTGGGGCGTGAGCCCCAGGAATGAGATAGGACGCAATTCCGTCAAGCCGCGAAGCGGCGACAGACAAACAGAAGATGATGGCTGCGGCTCACGCCGCAGCCGCAATCTGTCGCCCCGTTGGGGCTGGGGTGTTTTATCTCGCCTCCCACCTGGGGCTGGCGCCCCAGGCTATGAATCTATCGCGCCTCCAGCGCTCAATCGCATGCCCAATCCTCACGAGCCTATGATCCTCCCAATTCTCTCGTGTGGGTCGCATGAGTCGCAGCAGAAAGCCGATGAGGAGCAAGGTGAGATCACGCCGCGCCGTTCGTCGCCGCTGCCGGTGGCTGAACCACGAAAAAACGCCTGCGGAAGTACAGCGAGACGTTGACCAGGGCGATCAATTCGTCAGTGTCAGCAAAATTGCCGGGCGCATAAATGAGTGATGAGCCAACGCCGAGCGCACCTTCTTCCATCGCTTGCCGGACCAGGCCCTGCATACGCGAGAGTTCGTCCGCTGTTGCGCGTCTGTTGTCGTAACCGACCTCGTGGACACGCAACGTCGTTGCACCGACATAGGATGCGACATTTGGTGAGATGCCTTTGGCTTCGAGGAATTCCAGGTATTCGCCCAGCGTGGTCCATTCAATGGCGTAGCGAACACTGCCTTGCTGCTCCAGTGCCTCCTGTTTCATCGCATCGCTGTACGGTCCCATTGAGCTGCCTTCGCCCATGACCTCCAGTGTGACCCCCTGGAGGATATCGCTCATGGCCCGACCATCCTCGATCATGGTCTCGGTGGCATCGACCTCCTTGGAGATGCGCGTCGGCGTCGCCTCGACATCGAGGATGACGGCGTTCTCCATGTCGATCAGATAGTTGAGGCTATAGCCGAACATCACCTTGTGACGCCCCCGTGTCGTCCAGGCGGCCGACGGATCGCTCGGCGACATCGCCTTGGGCTTTTGCTTGGGGTTGATCGGCGGGTTCTCGCTTTCCAGCGCGACCAGGTATTCCCGGATCGGGCGGCTGGCCCGCTGTGCGTCCGTCCAATCCACCTCGGCACTCCTAGCCATGCCTCCAA
>JAIVTZ010000244.1:0-5944 GCA_049188105.1 Deltaproteobacteria bacterium
AAAAATTTCGCAACAGATTGGGCTGGAGACCTGTTTGGGATTGTAATTCGGAATGCGTGCTAGTAGCGGCGCAATTTCTGATGAAAACCCGGTCTACTCGTACCGCAGCGCATCGATTGGGGCCATCCTCGATGCTCGGACTGCCGGCCACATGCCGAACACAAGACCCACCACCGAGCAGAAGATCACACCGCGAACCGCCCAGTCCACCGGAACATGGATCGCGAAGTCAGTGAACAAGGTCACGACATTTCCGATGCCGAACCCAACCAGCACACCGATGATGCCACCGATGTTGCACAGAACGATCGCTTCCATCAGGAACTGGAGGAGGATGGCGGGCCGCTTCGCACCAAGCGCCTTACGGATCCCGATCTCCTTGGTGCGCTCGGTCACCGAAACCAACATGATGTTCATGATTCCGATCCCGGCCACCACCAGGGCCACTATCCCGAGCACGAAGGCGGCGGTCTTGACCCCGGCCGTCGCGTCGTTGAAGGCGCGGATCTGCGAGTCGCTGGTGAACCAGTGAAAGGTATCGCGATCGCGCGGGCTCAGGCCTCGGGCCGCACGCAGCACGGACCGGGTTTCCTCCAGCGCCTCTTCGAGCGGCACTCCAAGCCGCGAACGTACCGTGATGAAGATGGAGCGCGGGCGTCCACCCTCGTCGCGCACGCCGTACATCTCCATCCAAGCCGAAATCGGCATCAGAATGTAACTGTCGAACTGGCCGCCCATCGCCGACTTCTTTTCGGCAAAGACACCCTGCACCGTGAACTTGCGGCCGTCCACCTTCACGGTCATACCGACAGGATCGATAAAGGGGAAGAGCTCCTGGGCGATTCCGTAGCCGAGGACCACCACCCTCCGGCCGATCACCACGTCCTCCTCGGTCAGATTGCGCCCGAGCTCCACGTAGTGGGTGTTGTTCTCCGGATACTCCGGCGTGCCGCCGCAGACCATCAGGCGGGGTTCGGTGGACTCTCCCCGGTAGCTGACGCGGGTGTTGTAATGCCACAGCTCGGCGCCGACCAGATCGACGGATTTCGCCCGCTCGCGAATCGCATAGACGTGCTCCATTGTCAGCGGCGGCCAGCGCGCGATCTCACGGAAGTTGAGATTACGGTTGTTGTTAAAGCCGCCCATCGGGAACTTCATGATCTGAAAGGTCCGGTTCGAGAGGACACTGAGCTCGGCTTCCATCTGACTCTGCACGACCGACACTCCGGTCATCACCGCGATGATGGCCGCGACCCCGGCGACGATACCGACCAGGGTGAGCAAGGACCGCAGCTTGTGCGCGCCGATCGCCGAGATGGCCATCCTGAAGGAATCAATCCAGGTCATGGGTTACTCCAGACTCGTGGGCAGAAGAGCAGAGGAGCGGAGGAGATAACGAAAAGGCGCAAAGGCGCGAAGACGCAAAGGAAAAGAAAGATCTTTGCGCCTTGGCGGCTTAGCGTCTTTGCGTTGATTCCGCGTGGGTGGACGGTCGGCAAATCCGAAATCCGAAATCCGAAATCGGTGCAGGACGACGGCAACAACGACCGATTCATCGCCCTACTCATAATGCAATGCATCGATCGGGTTCAACTTCGAGGCTCGCCAGGCCGGGATGAAGCCCGAGATCAGGCCCACCGCAACCGACACCACGAGCGCGATGATCACGATCGGCAGCGATACGCTCGCCGGCAGCACGAAGCGGTCGATGGCCGCGGCGACACCGAAGGACAGGGCAACCCCGATGGCGCCCCCGACGAGGCAGATCATCGACGACTCGAGCAGAAACTGCTGCAGGATCGCCCGCCGCTTGGCGCCGATCGCCTTCCGAATGCCGATCTCGTGGGTCCGCTCGGTGACCGAGACGAACATGATGTTCATCACCCCGACACCGCCGACAAAGAGCGAGATCCCGGTCACCGCCATTCCGATCATCAGCACCACGCCCATGACGTTGTTAAAGGCCTCGAGCAACGAGTCCATCTTGTTGATCGCGAAGTTGTCTTCCTCGTTAGGCTTGAGCTTGCGGACCTTTCGCATCTCGCCCGTCACCTCGTACTCGAAGTCCGCCACATCGGCGCCGGGCGGCGCCTTGATCGCAAAGGCGAAGCTGCGGTTTCGGCCCCCAAACTCCTTGACGAAGGTGCTGACCGGGATGAAGATCTGGCTGTCGAAATCAGGCCCGCCAAAGAAGCCCGCGCTGCCCTGCTTCTCCATCACCCCGATCACCCGGAACGCGGATCGGCCGACCTTGATCTTCTTGTTGATAGGATCGACGTCGCCGAAGAGCTGCTCACGCATGGTCGTCCCGAGAACGCAGACGTGGCGCTTGAATTTCACGTCGTAGGCGGTGAGAAACCGCCCGTACTCGGGCACCGCGCTCGACACCAACATGTGTTTGTCGGTGGTACCGATAACGGTGGCGTTCTCGATCACCTCCGACAGATACTTCACCGGTCGTCGCGTGTCGTCGGTGGGGTTGACCACCGCCGCGGAACCGAGCTGACGCGACAGCTTTTCGCTGTCCCTGAGCTCCAGGTTGGGACGATTGCGGAACTGGAAGAAGTTGCCCTGGAAGATCCATGGCATCCGCGACACGTAAATCACATCGGTACCGAGCACCGACACGCTCTCGCGGAAGTTGTTGGCGAGCCCGTTGGCCGCGGTCATCGTGGTCACCACAGCGACGATGCCGATGATGATGCCGAGGGTTGTGAGGACCCCCCGCGCCTTGTTGGCGCGGAGAGCCGCGAGGGCGATCCTCAGCGCCTCGACCGACCCGTGGATCTTGCTCATGCCGCCTCGGACTGGATGCTGTCGCTCGCGATCAGCCCGTCGAAGAGCCGGATCTCGCGGTGCGCGTGGGCGGCGATGTTGTCCTCGTGGGTCACCAGGAGGATGGTATTCCCCTCGGCGTGCAGGGCGTCGAAGACCCGCATGATCTCCTCGCCGGTCGTGCTGTCGAGGTTGCCGGTCGGCTCGTCCGCGAGGAGGATGCTCGGGTTGTTGACCAGGGCGCGCGCGATGGCCACTCGCTGTCTCTGGCCGCCGGACAGCTCGTTGGGCCGATGGCGCATGCGGTCCGCCAAACCGACCCTCGCGATCGCCTCCTCGGCCTGCTTCCTACGCCGCGCGGGGCGCATCCCGGCGTAGATCAGCGGCAGCTCGACGTTGTGGAACACGTCCGATCGTGCGAGCAGGTTGAAGGTCTGAAAGACGAAACCGATCTTTTCGTTGCGGATCTCGGCCAGAGCATCCTCATCCAGAGCGCCGACATCCGCACCGTCGAGCAAATAGGTCCCGGAGGTCGGCACGTCGAGGCATCCGATGATGTTCATCAGCGTCGACTTGCCGGAGCCCGAGGGCCCCATGATGGCCACGTACTCGTTCTGATCGATGTCGAACGAGACGCCCCGCAGGGCGCGTACGCCCACCGAGTTCATTTCGTAGGTCTTTTCGACGGAGCGAAGCTGGAGTCCCATGGCGTTAGCCCTTTCCTTCATCGCTGGCGAGGGACACCACCGACCCGTCCTCGAGGTCCCTGCTGATCGCCCGGTAGTTGCCGATCACGACCTGGTCTTCCTCGCCGAGCCCATCGACCACCTCGATGTGGGTCTCGTTCTGAATGCCGGTCTTCACCTGCCGCGCCTCGGCGCGGCCGTCGGCGACGATCCACACGATCTCCACGAAACCGTCCGAGTCGGGCACGAAGCGAGCATCCTCCTCGCCTTCGCCGGCGGGCTCGGCGCCGAGCTGCTCGATGGTCCGAACCGCGACGCTCTGGATCGGCACGCTGAGGCAGTCCTCACAGACCTTGGTCACGATATCGGCCGAGGCTGTCATCCCGGGGCGGAGCTCCGCCACCGGGTCGATGATGGCCACCTTGACCTCGAACTCGGTCTTCTCGTCGGTGGTGCCCATGCCCGACGACTTGGCGCTGTTGGCGATCTCCGTGACCCGGCCCTTGAGTTTGACATCGGGCAGGGCGTCGACCTCGATCTCCGCCTCATCACCGATCGAAACCGACACGATGTCGTTCTCGTCGATGTCCACCAACGCTTCCATGCCTTCGAGGTTGGAGATCACCATGATCACGTCCTCCTGGAACTGCGACCCGAGAGCGATCTCGCCGATCTCCTTGTTGAGCTTACTCACCGTGCCGGCCATCGGCGAGAAGATGGTGGTCTTGGCGAGGTCATCTCGGGCCTGGCGCAGGGCCGCCCTGGCCTGCCCCCCCTGATCGAGGGTGGACTGGTGGCGGGCCTTCTCGACCTCCGCGGACGCATACACGCTGTCGAGAACCGATTGCGACTCGAGGTTGCGATCGAAGAGCTCCTTCGTACGCTCGTAGTCCTTCTCCGCCTTGATCATGTTCTCGCGCGCCAGGTTGGCGTTGGCCTGGGCGGCCGACAAATTGGCCTCCGCGCTCTCGACCGCCGCGAGGTAGCGCTCACTGTCGAGCTCGACCAGCAACGTCCCCTGCTCGACCCACTCGCCTTCCTCAACCTCCAGGCGCGTGATCTTCGCACCGACGTCGGCCGAGATGTTGACCTGGATCATCGGTTGGATCTTGCCGGTGGCGGTCACGGTCTGAACGACCTGCCGCCGTGCCACGCCCTCGGTTTCAACCTCGATCCCCTCGACGCCCCGGCTCCTCGAGGCCAGGGTAAAGCCGGCAATCACAACCACCGCCACAATCGGCAACCCGATCAGTAATACTTTTTTCATTTTCACCACCCCACTCAGTGTGTTGTTTCGAGGCTCTCGGTTCTTCAACTCTCGTCTGATGTCTACGTTGAATTCGCGGGGAGGTTGCGTCCTGCCCCTCTTTCCCAAGTACATTCCCGCGTTTCGTCGTGATGATTCGAATGAGCCGCGAAGCGGCGACAGACAATCAAAACGTGTTGGCTGCGGCTGACGCCGCAGCCGCAATCTGTCGCCCCCATTCGGGGGCTACTGGGTGTTACGAAACTCGATATCCTGGGGCTGACGCCCCAGGCTATGAGTCTGTCGCGCCTTCGGCGCTCGGTCATTTGCCCACCTGTCGTGGCCCGGACCAGGAACGACACCCCTGTGTTTCTTTCTGATGGGTCGAGCGAGCAGGGTCGCGCGGAGCGCTTCTCACCAGGTTTCGTGGCGAGCCCCCCATCCCGGCGCGCGTGCTAGAGTCGCCGGGTGACGCAGGAGCGGGAAACCGTCCACACTGAAGGATCACCGGGCGAGTTCGTCACGGCGACATCGCACCTCTACCGCACCGAGATGAACCGGTGACAATGGCATTCATCGATTACATCTCGGATGACGACGCCTCCCAGGAGCTGAAGGCGTTGTATGACCGCCATCGAACGGATGGAGGCGGCGTCGACAATATCCTCCGCATCCACGGCCCAAACCCGCCCTCGATGGAAGCCCACTTCGGTCTCTATCGGACCCTGATGTTCGGGAAATCTCCCCTCAGCCGCCGGCAACGCGAGATGATCGCGGTGGTGGTCGCCGCCGCCATCGACTGTCACTACTGAATGACCCATCACGGGGCGGCGCTCCGTCGGCTGACACGAGATCCGGATCTGGCCGCGCGACTCGTCACAGACTGGCGCACGGCCGAACTCTCTGCAACCGATCAGGCCCTGTGCGGCTACACCGAGAAGCTCACGCTGCGACCACAGGAGATGAACGAGGGTGACGTGGCCGCGCTCCGCGAAGCCGGCCTTGACGATCGCGGAATCCTCGACGCCTGCCAAATCGTCGCCTACTTCAATTTCGTCACCCGTCTCGCCGAAGGCCTGGGTGTCGAGCTCGAGGAGTACTGGGCCGAATCAGAGAGGCTCTGATTCGAATTCGGAATTCGGAATTCGGAATTCGGAATTACCATTCGCACTTCCGCTTATGGTTGTTTCATGACACGAGCGGGTGGGCGGCATTTCGGATTTGGAGTTCGGTATTC
>JAIVTZ010000245.1:0-5914 GCA_049188105.1 Deltaproteobacteria bacterium
ATCCCATATTCAACCTAAGATGAGCGATTCTCACCGGCGATCTGCACCAATCTCTTGCGCTCTGGACGGTTGCGAAAATGCTCGACATACCAGCGGGTATGCCTCCGCTTTTCGCAACCACCAGAGCATCAAGATCTTGGCGCATCTCATCCGGCAGAACCGCTCACCTTAGGTAAAACAAGGAGTAGCCACGCGCGGCGCAAGCTTGGGTGCCACGGATCACGATTTCACAACCTGGGTCTCTGTTTTTGCTCGTGTATGGGGTTGTGATCGGTGGCTCCGTCAGCTGAATCAGTCGACCTTGTGGTAGCAGTACCTGCCGATGAAGAGATCGACCTTGCCGTCTTCCCGGATCACGAACTCGACGGGGGACTTGATGCCGTTGCGCAGTGTGTAGAAATCTGTCGAGGCGAGCGTCGGATCCTCGGGGATCAACGGCGTTACGATCGGTTTCTCGGCCATCCGGCGTTCCTGCTCGAGGTACAGCAGACCGCCCCTGCTCACGACCTCCAGTCGCTCGAGGCCCCGGTAAACCTCGTAGCTCCCCTCCAGCCGTTTCATCCGCTCCCGGATCTTCAGGGCCGGTATCGCCTCTGCCGGGTCCTTCCCCATGAGGATTGCGAGCACGGACTCGGCGATCGTCGCATAGTCCATCCCCGAGCTGTTGCCCATCATGACAACACCCGCCTTCAGATCGGGTACGAAAGCCATGTAGGCGGTCGAGACAACGATCGAACCGCCGTGACCGATCAGCTTGTGTCCGAGAAAGCCGGGAGTGATGCCCAAACCGTAGCCATAGCCATACTCACCGTAGTAGCCGTCGGGCCTGTGAATATAGAGTTGCTGCATTTTCTCGAACGACTGCTCGCTCGCGAGCCGCCCGCTTTCGGTTTTTCCCATTTCGATCTGGGCATTGAGGTATCGAGTCATCTCGTTCACCGAGCTGACGATGCCGCCGGCTGCCGTGATGAAGCTGAACTCCGGGTTGTCGTCCGGGTTCGGATAGGGAAACCGGGAGGGTTGGACGTCGTCACCCAATTTGAGGTGCGGCAGAATGTGGTCGGGATCGGATTGGAACGCCGCCAGGCTCAAGGTCGTGCGCTCCATGCCCAGCGGGTCGATGACGTTTTCTTTCAGGTACTGGTGGAAAGGCTCGCCGGATTTCTCCTGGATGATGTGGCCGAGCATTCGCCAGGCGGCGTTGTGATAGAAGAAACGTTCACCCGGCCTGGCGACGATCTCGTCCTGGGCGCCGTTGACCAAACGGTAGAAGTCGCTTGCGCTCCCCAGCGGCACTCCCGTGTCCAATCCGAGCCCACGGTAAATCGCCACAGTCGAGGTGGCCAGGCTCGGCACCCCGAGGCTGTGGGTGAGCAGGTGCTGAATCGTGATCGGATCGTCCGGCATGCCCAGCTCGAAGGGGATGTGCATGCTGACCGGATCGTTGAGACTGATCTCCCCGGCCTCGACGAGCTGCATGATGCCGATGGCCACGAAGCTCTTGGTGATGCTCCCGATCCCGTAGAGGGTGTCCGGCGTAGCCGGCAGGATCTTCTGAGTATCCCGAAGCCCGAAACCTTCGGCGTAGATGGTCTCGCCGTCGTCAACCACGGCGATGCTGAAGCCTGGCATCCGGGCTTCTTCCATGTAAAGCGGGATGCTCTTCTCGATCCATCTCCGAACCTCGAGGTGAGCTGGATCCGTTGTCTGAGCCTGTAGCCACGCGGCATCGAACAGTGCAAGAATGCCGGCGAGCAGCCAACAGATGATGAACAGACGCGGTGTTTTCATGATCAATTCTCCTCTCCACCTTCGATCTCGTCGATGGCGAGCTTGGCGTCGAAGCTCGCCGAGGAGTCGGACTCCGCCAGCCGGCGCAGCGCGGGCAGTGCCGCACCGGCGGCTGGGCCCCAGCCACCGAGGATCGATGCGGCCCGCGCCTGCACGGCCTCGTCGCTGCCGGCCAGCGCCTCCGCCAGTGTTGTGACCACGATGTCGTCGCCGGGCCCGATCGCGCGCAGGACCATCTCGAGGTAGCCGTTCGAATCGCCGACCGAGATGACCATCGCCACGACCTCGGGGATGGCGGCCTTCGCTTCCGGCCCCATGCCCGCCAGCACGTCGACCGCTGCGCTCACGGTCTGAGGGTCCGAGCTGGCCAGACCCGCGGCGACGACGGTGGCCGCCGGCTCGCCGATGGCGATGAGCTGACGTCGGGCGGACGCCCGCAGGTTGAAGTCGTCCTCGGTGAGCCAGGGCACCAGGGCCTCGGCGACACGCCCCGGGTCTGCACCGATGGCCAGCAGGGTTCCGGCCGACTTCATCCTCGCATCGACATCACGATAATTGGCGACCTCGCGATCCGCCATGACCGCAAAGAGCAGGGGCTCGGCAGAGCGCGCCTTGGCGCCGATGGCGGTGAGCGAATCCAGGGCGTCGGGTCGGGCCGACCTGGTCACCGGGTTGCTTCGATCGGCGATGATCTCGCTGAGCAGGGGCACCGCCGACGCTGCGTCCTCGCCAAAGGACCCAAGGATGCGCACAGCGCTGTTCTGCTGACCGCGCAGTCTGCCGGCTTTGATCCCGGCCTCGATGTCGGCGATCAGGAAGGGCACAACCTTGTCCGCCGGCAACACCTCACGAATGCCCGGCCCGAGCCAGTCGAGACCGGTGAAGCCGGACGACTGGCATCTGTCGCCGTCCTTTTGCGCGAGCTCGAAGAGGAAGGCTGCGGTGGCCGCCACCAGCTCCGGATCGGCGCCGACTTCGCCTCGATGCACGCGCTCGTTCCGGACTTCGGCGATGGCGTTGGTGGCGTCGATACAGCGTGCATCCACGCCGCTCGACAGCTCCGCCTTGAGGCACTCCACATCGCTCAGATCGGTACACGGCGTCGTTTCGGGTTTCATCGTAGGCTTCGGAGTCGGTCTCGCGGCGGCCCGGGCCGCCGCGATCTCCGCCGCCACGCCATCGCCGACGGCGCTGCCGGCGCTGCTTTGGATCCGCCCTGTCGGCAAGAACGGACGAAGAGATTCGACCCCTGCAGCACTCACCTTCGTCCTCCTGAGATCCAGGGAACCCAGCGTCGTGAGCCCTTCGAGGCTTTGCAAACCGGCGTCGGTCACGGCGGTATCGGCGAGCCGGAGACCCGCCAGATTGGCCATGCCCGACAGGTGCGCCAACCCGGCGTCGGTGATCCTGGTGCCGCTGAGGTCGAGCTGATAGAGCCCGGTCACCGAGGCGAGATGGGCGAGACCGGCGTCGGTGATCTCGGTGCCGCGGAGGTACAACACCTGCAGGTCGGTCCTGCCGGCGACGGCCGCCAGATCTTCGTCGGAAACTGCTGAGTTATTGAGGTTCAGCTGCGTGACCGGCTGATCGGTCTCGGCCGGGAACACCGAGCCGCCGAGGCGGTCGGCGAAGGCCCGCAGCGGATCCTCTGCGGCGTCCACCAACAATGGTACGAAGATCGAGACCACGGTCAACAACAACGCTGCAATACGATGCATGGCAAAGCCCCTTACTGAGATTCGGCCCTTCGAGTGCCGACGGTTTCGTGGTTCCAGGGTAGCAAAATTCGAACAGTGGGCTTTGCTCGTCTTTCCAGGCCGACCCGCTCATCTCATTTGGCGCCGATGTTTGCGTTTCGATAAGCCGAGGACCATATTGAATCTGAGAAACCCTCGGTACCGGAGGATTGACTGGAAAGAAATCCTAATGTTGACCCGATAACGGTTGCGGCGGTCGCTTTCCACCGCTGCGATACCATCGGCTGGAGGTCGATCATGAAGCATTTTCTGGTGGGATGTCTCGCTGTTGCGATGATTGTCGCGGTTCCAGGCATGGCCGAGTCACAGTGGCCGAAGATCAAGGGTTTGGACAAGATCCCCGGAATCGACGATCTCTTGTCCAAGGAATCGCCGCTGACGACGAGCCTCGACGACGCGGTCACTGAGGTACCGTTCCTCGATGACTACAACGGCATGGGAGTGATCCCCCTGAGCTCGCTGCCACGCGCGACGGACGGGACGTTCATCGTCAGCGAACCAGGTCACTACATGATCGAAAGCGAGAGCTACTGTCTCAAGGCGGGAACCTACGGCCCGAGCAAGGGCGACGGGTACCTGCTGGCGCCCCTCAAGGGCCCGTGGTCCGGCATCATCCGAAACGTTCTGCAGCGCTCGGCGCTCCACCCGGAGATCGCCCAGCGGGATATCCAGCTGCTGCTGTGGGCGATCATCGCACGTACAAAGATCGAAGACATGGGGCCCGAAACCCAGAGGGTGGCGGCGAAGCTGCTGGAACCCAAAGAGCTGTTGACGGTCAACGGCGGCGCGATGGGGCTGATCCCGGACCAGGTGTGGCGAAAGGCGGTGGCGTCGCTGCCGCCCGACGTTCAACGGATTCGCCAGGCGGAGGCCGATCTTCGCGCGGCGCTGACGTCTGGCACCCGGACCTACGAGGAGATCGAGCAGATCGCGGTGCTCGTCGGCGAGCCGCCGCCGCAGGAGGGCGATCGCGTCGTGCCAGGGGGAAGGTGGTCCTACCATCCCGACGGCTACTTCATCCGCTTTCGGCCGTTCGGGTACTCGCAAACACGGGTCGAAATACACGTTCCCGCGCCAGTGGAGATCACGCGCGATCCAGAGGGCAGGATCACGCGGGTGGTCGATGTTCATGGCTGCAAGATCGAGGTCAAATATGGCGACGACCGCCATGCCGGAGAAGGCCCGGTCCGGGCCTATCGTTTCAAGTCGGTGCGCTGTGAGCGCGCCGCGGGCGAGCCTGGCGGGGTGCCCCTGACAACCAGCTGGGCCGATCGAGGTTGGACCCTGGTCGGTCTTCCCGCCGAAGGCTCGAGCGTCGGCGACATCGAGGCGAGCTTCGCAGGCGCCGGCGCTCGCTACGAGCGTGCGCTCGAGCACGAGGCAGAGCTGCGTACCCTCGAGGCTGGTGTGCAGGCAGACGCAGGCGGAGCCTCCTCGACAGTTTTTTCGGCTGAAGGGCTTGAGACTCTGGTCGACCTCGCCCACCTCTCTCAGGCGATCGAGGACGTAACCGGAACCGGACCCGATGCCGAGCCGCAGTGGCACGACCTCCAGGCTCATGTGATCAAGGGTGCCTGGCAGTGGTCGCTGGTCGGAACATTTGGAACGGCACGGCGTTTCCCGCCGGACGAGAGAATGACGATCGAGGCGCTCAGAGAACGATCGGCAAGCCTTCGATCCGATCCGGCAGGCACGATCGTCTTTGCCGTGCAGCGAGGACCGGCCGGTGAGATACGGCTTGCAAGGTCCGAGGAAGGGGACGAAGGCGATTTCGATATCGACCTCTCGCCGGACGGCGCACAACCGGGCCGTGGCGGCGCGCAGCGGCTGGGGCAGTCGAACCGGGGCACGCGCATGGATTCGACCTGTGCCGGTAACTACGCCGCCTGCAAGGCGGACGTCGACAACGAGTTCTTCTACAATTGTATACCCGATTGTTTCATGATGAAGGTGTACGAGGAGTTCGCCGATTGCTACGTCCGCTGCACACAGGACTACGACCACTACCAGGGCTTCTGCAAGAAAAAGGCGCAGCACTGTCTCGAGGGAGGTGGGTGGTAGTAACGCCCTCATGGGTGCCACGGCACCGATGCGGCCAGCTTCCCGGCGGGTTGGCCCCACCTTTCGATAAGCACGACGCGACCATCCGGCGAAGCCTGCCCGTCGAGCTGTGCAGACGTTTGCTCGCAGACCGGCTGACCTCGATATCCAACAGGCCGCTCGCTCATGCTATGAATCCGATCGCCTCTTCCGGGTCGCCGAACACGCCTTCCCCTCGAGCGAATCGGTTGAATACGTGGTAGAGCGCGCCTTCAACGGAGACTCGCGGGCGCCGCGGTATCCCCTTCCCTCCCCGCCCATGACGC
>JAIVTZ010000246.1:0-5915 GCA_049188105.1 Deltaproteobacteria bacterium
GCTCGAACTGCTGCCAGCCGCCGTCGTCGAGGCTGGCCGCCGCGCCGACAACGGGATGGGCGCCATCCGCCAACACCACCCCGACCAAACCCGGCGTCGCCCGACCGGCGACAAAGTCGACGAAGCGCTGCGTCTCACGCCTCAACCACCGCACCGCGTCCGCGCCCACTCGCAGATCGCTCACCGCCTGCCGCTGGTCCGAGGGCAAGACCGCCGCCAGCCAGCCGGAGCCGTAGGGGTCATTCTTGATCGGCATCGAGCTGCGTTCGAGGCACCGGTTCACGTCCACCACGGTGCCGGTCACGGGTGACAGCACCGGCAGCGCACGTCCGTTCTTCCAGAGGGTGGTGAGGGGTTTGCCGCGTTCGACACGCGTGCCCACCTTGGGCAGATCAACCCGATCCACGCCACCCAGCGCCTGGGTCAGCAGCTCGTCCACGCCGAGCCGCATCTCACCGGAAATGTTGAGACCTGCCCAGCTATGACCCGGGTGGAGAAAGACACCGAGCGGGACGCCAACTGGCGTGAAGGCGCGCGCGGGCGATGAGGCGGATACTGGATTTCGCCGCTGCCCATACCACCAGTACAGAGCAATGAGTAACACCGGCGCTAACAGAGTCGAAATAAGAGTGAATGAAGTCATGGCAACCTCCGTCTCCGTTGATTGCATGACGCGTGCCATTTCTCAATATTTCACAACTCATTTATTTTCAATGATTTCCATTTTTCGATCCGACCAGAGGATTGTGCGGGTGTCGTAATTCTCACCACCGAATACTCCACCTCGTCTCCATTCCATATCTAAGCTGTTTATTTTGAGGGATTTGCCAATTGTTGAATAACTCGGCGCACGCCGTCGAAATTTTCGACGGTTGGGGTTGACAAAGCTTGCGAAAGAATATACTTTCGCAATGATGAAAGTAAGCAACCCCGAAATCTTCCATCTTCACGCCGACTTCTGCAAGATTCTGGCGAACCCGACTCGCCTGATGATCATGGCGATTCTCTCCCACGGAGAGATGAGCGTCGGCGAGCTCGCGAGCACCTGCGAGCTCGCCCTTCCGGCGGTCAGCCAACACCTCAAGATCCTCAAGAACCAGCACATGGTGGAGTCGCGCAAGGAGGGACACTCCGTCTTCTATCAGGCGACCGACCCCCGCCTGATGGAGGCCTGCATCCTCATTCGCACCGTGCTCCTGGACGGAATGCGGAGGCGCGGCGAGATCGCCAACATGATCGATCCTTCCGGAGTCACGGTCGATGACTGAGCACCGTTCCCCTTTTTTCGTAATAAATTGCGGAAACCGCAATCACTGAATTTCGCAGATACGACGCGAGCAGCGTCGATGGAGGTGTCGTGAAACATATCCGAATCGAGCACAAGATCCTGGCATCGGTGGTCATTTTCACCGTGTGCCTCGTGATGGGAGCGGCGGCAGCCGACGATGACCCGGAGCCCCAGGAGATCCTCTTCTTCGAGTCAACCATCGGCGAGGTCATCTTCCCGCACGAGGCGCACTTCGACATGCTCGAGATCGAGTGCCAGACCTGCCACCACGAGCACGAGGCTGCCAAGCTCGACTTTCCCCACCCCGAGTACTTCGACGATTTCTGGATCAAATGCGGAACCTGCCACCACGAGATTGAAACCCCTCAGGTAGCTCAGTCCTGCGCCTCGTGTCACTACTGCCCGACGGACTGCGCCGACGAGACCCTGAGCGTCAAGGTGGTGATCCACAAGAGCTGCTGGCAGTGCCACGAAGGCGGCACCGGCCAGGGCGCGAGCGAGACCTGCGTCTTCTGTCACTCCGGCCCGAAGGCCGAGTGGTAAGAAAAGAATTCAGGAGAGGTGTGATTATGGATAGAAGATCCTTCCTCAAAACCGCCGGCGCCGCCGGCTCGACTGCCCTGGTGGCGGGTTCCCTCGAAGCTCAGGAACCCTCACACGACGAGTTCGTCGGCTGCCTGACCGACACCACCCGCTGCATCGGCTGCAGGGCCTGCGAGGTCGCCTGTGCGGAGGCGCACGGCCTGCCGGTGCCCGACGTCATCAATGACGGCGCCCTGGAGAGCGAGCGCAATACCAGCACCGAGCAGTGGACGGTGGTCAACCGCTACGACACCGACAAGGGCGAGGTCTATGTCAAGAAGCAGTGCATGCACTGCTGGCAGCCGGCCTGCGCCACTGCCTGCTTGACCAACGCCATGTACAAGACCCAGGAGGGTCCGGTCATCTGGCGCGAGAACAAGTGCATGGGCTGCCGCTACTGCATGGTCGCGTGCCCGTTCGAGATCCCGAAGTTCGAGTACGACAGCATCAACCCCAAGATCCAGAAGTGCATTCAGTGCTGGGATCGACTGCAGGAGGGAGAGATCCCGGCCTGCGTCGCCGCCTGCCCGGTGGATGCACTGATGTTCGGCAAGAAAAACCAGCTCATGGAGATCGCCCGGATCCGCATCTACAACCACCCTGAGCGGTACGTCCACCACATCTACGGCCAGCACGAGGTCGGCGGAACCGGATGGCTCTACCTGTCGCCGGTTCCGTTCGATCAGATCGGCTTCCGCACCGACCTCGGCACCACCCCCTACCCCGAGTTCACCAAGGGTTTCCTCTACAGCGTGCCGGTGATCTTCCTCCTCGCGCCGACCTTCATGGTGGCGTTGGAGCACCTCTCCCGCCGAACGGGTGACAACGGCGAGGAGGGGCACCAATGACGACACGGGCTGAGATCATGGGTGAGATGGGCGCATTCCTCCGTTTTCTGCGCTCGGAGATGCGACCCAAGGGCAAGCTGTTTACGGTCTTTAACATCATTTCGCTGCCGATCATGCTGGCCGGGGCGGTGCTGGTGGTGATCCGTTTTGCGAAGGGCCTCGGGGCCGTCACCAATCTCTCGCAGGAAACCCCGTGGGGATTCTGGATCGGGTTCGACGTCGTCACCGGGGTGGCCTTTGCGGGAGGCGCCTACGTCATCACCTTCATGGTCTACATCATGAAGGCCGAGAAGTACCATCCGATCGTCAGGGCGACCGTCCTCAACGGCCTCCTCGCCTACATGTTCTACGCCGGCGCCCTCATGCTCGACCTCGGCCGGCCGTGGAAGATCATCAACCCGATCATCGGCAACTCCTTCGGCTACAACTCGATCCTCTTCCTGGTCGCGTGGCACTTCATGCTCTACATGTTCGCCGAGTTCATCGAGTTCTCGCCGGTGATCGCCGAGTGGCTGGGTCTGCGCAGAGTCCGCAAGATCCTCGCCGGGCTCACCCTCGGCACCGTGATCTTCGGCGTCACCCTGTCGACCCTCCACCAGTCCGGTCTCGGCGCCCTCTTCCTGCTCGCCAAGTCCAAGATCCACCCCCTGTGGTACACCGAGTTCCTGCCGATCCTCTTCCTGGTGTCCTCGGTCTTCGCCGGTCTGTCGATGATCATCTTCGAGGGCTCGATCAGCCATCGGGTCTTTGCCGACCACATCGACCCCAAGCGCCACGGGTCCTTCGACGAGATCGTCCTCGGCCTCGGCAAGGGCGCCACGGTGGCCATGTTCCTGTACTTCTTCTTCAAGGTCCTGATCTTCGTCCACGGCAAGCACTGGAGCTATATCGGCGATCCCTGGTTCTGGTGGTACCTGGTCGAGGTCATCGGCTTCGTCCTCATCCCGTGCATGCTCTTCGCCCGCGCGGTCATCACCCGGAACGTGACCCTGGTCAAGATCGCATCGGTCGCCACCCTCATCGGCATCATTCTCAACCGGTTGAACGTGTCGATCATCGCCTTCAACTGGCAGTCAGCCAACCCCTACTACCCGTCGATACCGGAGATCGTGATCACCCTGATGGTGATCTTCACCGAGATCTGGGTCTTCCGCTGGATCGTCAACCGTATGCCGGTGCTGCGCGAGCCGCCGTTCTGGGTGAACCAACAGCAAGAATCTGACCGCAAGGCGGCCTGAGAAAAGCCGTGGAGGCTAAGCCATGATGGAATCCATGTCCTACGTCAACATCTTCGAAACCAAAGGATTGGAGTACCTGCTGGTCATCTCCTTCCTGATCGGGTTCATATTCTTCGTGCGTCGCCTGACCTACTCGCGCACGCCCACCGCTCCTACGGAAACAGCCGAGTCGACCGCGACGGCCGCGACGGCCGCCAACCCCGACATGGTGTGTCCGGCCGGCGCCGACTGTCCGCACGAGCAGCAACGCATGACCGCGGAGGAGGAGGACCAGCAAACCGCCGTGGTCACGTAGCGCCGGATCCATGACGTTTATGGGAGGGCCTCGGCAGCCGGAGTAGAATCGGCTTCCGATGTGTGAGCTCTTCGCCATGTCCAGCCGCTTGCCGGCGACCATCACCTACTCGCTGGAGGAGTTCGCTCAGCACGGCGGGCTGACCGGGCCGCACAGCGACGGCTGGGGAATCGCGTACTACGGCGACCGCGACGCGCGCGTAATCCGCGACGTGGACGCCGCCGCCGACAGCGCGCTCGTCCGCTTCGTGGCCGAGCGCGGCCAGCGCAGCCGCACGGTCATGTCCCACATCCGCAGAGCAACCCAGGGCGAGGTGGCGCTGCGCAACACTCAGCCGTTCAGCCGCGAGGTCGGCGGCCGCGTCCATCTCTTCGCCCACAACGGTGATCTCACAGGAGTGTTGGAGGCCACTGAGCTCGTGCTGGACGTCGATCGGCCGATTGGCGAGACCGACTCCGAGCACGCCTTCTGTGCTCTGATGACGCGTATCCGCCGGCTATGGGACGACGGCGCAGAGGTTCCGCCGATCGATGCACGCCTTCAGACCGTGGCGGACTTCGCCCGCACCTTGCGCGAGCTCGGCCCCGCCAACTTCATCTACTTCGACGGCGACGCGCTCTTCCTCCACGGCCATCGGCGCAAGCACGACGGCGAGGAGGAGCCGAGGCCACCCGGGTTGCACACGCTCTGCCGGTCGTGCACGGTTGGCGGGACCGCCTTTGAGGCCGACGGATTGACGATCTCCGGCCACAACCAGCACGTCGTGCTCGCCGCCACCGTGCCGCTCACCGACGAGCCCTGGGAGGCGCTCGCCGAGGGTGAGATCGTGGTCGCCCGCAACGGCGAAATCGTCGCGCGGGTCGGTTCATGAAAACGCCTCAGAGCCGATGGCGAAAATTGTTGCGGTGGCTGTTGCGGGGCGCAGCCGTGCTCGTTGTCCTTCTCATCGTTGTCACAGCTCTGGCCTACTGGCGGCTTTCACGGGGGCCGATTTCCCTGGCCACGCTCATTCCGCGGGCGGAAAAGGCGCTCGACGCCGTCGCGGCGCCAAACACCATCACTCTCGACGATTTTGTCCTGACCTGGAACGGATGGCGGAATCCCTTCGACATCAAGGCGATCGGGGTCGGCCTCCGCGGCCCCGATGGTGGGGAGATTGCGCGATTCAACGAGCTCGGTGTGGACATCTTTCTGCCCGCGTTGCTCCACGGCCAGGTGGTGCCGGAGAGAATCGAGGTCCGGGGGCTGAGGCTGTCGGTGACGCGCAAGGCCGACGGCACGCTCGACATCGCCTTCGCCGGCAGCACGAACTCGAACACGAGCACGAGCACCAAGGGTGACGGCGACGAGTGGCTCGAGGCGTGGCTCGGCGGCAAGGCGGATGGGCCGCTTCGCCGGCTCAACCATTTCCGAATCTCCGATGCCGCGCTGACGGTGGACGACGAGGTCCTCGGCCTGTCGTGGGGCGGAAGAGGGCTCGATCTCGATCTCGGTCGTGACGACAAGGGCATCGATGCCGATCTCCAACTGACGGTCCAGATCGGCGACGGACAGATCCCGGTGAAGTTTCACGGTCGGTACCAGCGCGCGAGCCGCGAGATCCGGGGGCACCTCGAGTTCTCGCAGTTGGCGCCGGCGCTCCTCGCCGAGCTGGTCCCCTCGCT
>JAIVTZ010000247.1:0-5866 GCA_049188105.1 Deltaproteobacteria bacterium
ATTTCGAATTTCGAATTTCCGCCCACCCACCATATTGAACCGCTAAGGACGCAAAGACGACGCAATGGTTTTTCTGACCTGATCAAATGAAATCCTTTGCGAATTTCTTTGCGGGCTTCGCGCTCTTCGCGGTTCAACAGGCCGGACCGGCTGTTCGATCACCGATCGAGATATGATGACACCCGATGTTTGAACGTGAGCACGAGCTGCGGCTGTATGGCCATCGCGGGGCTTCGGCACGGCTCCCCGAGAACACCATTGCGGCCTTCGAGCGGGCGTTGGCTGACGGCGCCAATGCGCTCGAGTTCGATGTCCACCGCACCGCCGACGGCCACTTCGTGGTCGCCCACGATCCCGACGGCCGCCGGATGGCGGGCGTCGACGAGCACATCCATGCCGTCGGCCTCGATCGGGTTAAACGCTGGAAAATGGCGGCGACCGGCGCCACCACGTCGGAGCGGTTCACCGTACCGACCCTCGAGGAGGTGCTGCACGCGTTCCCCGAGGTTGCCATGAGCATCGACCTCAAGCCCGACGACCCGAGCGCGGTACCTCCCCTGCTCGAGATTGTCGCCCGCCACGGCGTCGAGGACCGGGTGACCCTGGCGAGCTTCAGCACCCGGGTGGTTCGCCGGATGCGCGGGCTTGGCTACCCCGGGCGCACGACGTTGTCGAAGCTCGAGGTGGCCATGGTCCGATTCCTCCCAGCGGCGGTAGCGCGACGCTACGTCACCGGCGACGCGGCCCACATTCCGGTGAAGTACGGGACGGTGCGGCTCGACGGGCCACCCTTCATCGCGCGCTGCCGCGCCCTCGGCCTAAGAGTCGACTACTGGGTGGTGGACGATCCCCGAGTGGCGCGCCAGCTACTCGACGCCGGCGCCACCGGCATCATGTCAGACGACCCGGCGGCCATCGCACCGGTGTTTCGGGAGCGAGCGGAGGATTGACATCCTGAGTTATGAGTTTTGAGTTATGAGTTTTGAGTTCCAACCACGGCCTCCCCAGTAATTCGGGTGGGTGGGCGGTAACTCAAAACTCAAAACTAAGAACTCAAAACTGATGTGGATGGGTGAGCGGCATTCTGAATTCCGAATTCCGAATTCCGAATTCCGAATTCTCCGAATATGATGCACTCATGGCAAAGAAGTCCGGCCCTCCCCCTCCTTCCGATCCCGATAGCGGGATCTGGCAGGGGCGTTCGATCGCCCGGGTGGCGGAGAGCCCGAACGGGATGATCGTCCTGGTCGGCCGCACCGCGCGCGACAACGACGTGCTGTCGCTCAAGCTCGCCGCTCCGCGGGACTTCTGGTTCCACGTCGCGGGCGAGTCGGGCTCACACGTGGTGGTGCGCAACCCGGAAAACCTGGAAGCTCTGCCGCGCGAGACCAAGCGCTTCGCGGCCGCCCTCGCCGCCGGCTACTCCAAGGCGCGACGGGGCGGCAAGGTGGCGGTGCACATGGCCCGTGCCGGTGATGTCACGAAGCCGCGGGGCCTCGCGCCCGGCAAGGTCCACCTGCGGCGCTTCACGAGCCTGCACGCGAGCCCGCTCCGTCTCGACGACGAGGAAGGACAATAGTGAAGACATTCGGTTCCCAGAGCATGGTCGAAGATTTGAAACGAGTCCTCGTCCGCCGACCCGACGAGGCCTTCGGCAGGGCCGATCCGGAGCACTGGCACTACGTCTCGCAGCCACGGCTCGACAAGGCCCAGGACGAGCACGACGCCCTCGTCGCCACCCTCCGCGACGCCGGCTGCGAGGTGCTCTACCACGAGGTGGAGCTGCCCGACCACGCCGACGCCATCTTCACCCACGACCCGGTCATCGTCACCGACGAGGGCGCGGTCATCCTGCGCATGGGGAAGGAGCAACGGCGGGGCGAGGAGGCCGCGATCGGGAAGACCCTCGAGGAGCTCGGGGTTCCGATCCTCGCCACCCTCGAGGGCGAGGCAACCGCCGAGGGCGGCGATCTGCTGTGGCTCGACCACGACACGCTGGCGGTAGGCCGCTCCTGGCGCACGAACGCCGAGGGCCTCCGCCAGCTCACCGCGGCCCTCCGGCCCCTCGGTGTCGAGACCCTCGAGGTGCAGCTGCCCCACGGCGAGGGCCCGGTTTCGTGCCTCCATCTGATGTCGCTGATCTCGATGCTGGATCACGACTTGGCGGTGGTCCACCTGCCGCTGCTGGCGGTACCGTTTGTCGAAACGCTGGCCGACCGGGGAATCGCCCTGGTCGAAGTCCCCGAGGAGGAGTTCCCGACGATGGGCGCAAACGTGCTCGCACTGGCGCCGCGGCGCTGCCTGATGATCGAGGGTAATCCGGTCACCAGGGAGAGACTCCAGGCCGCCGGCTGCGAGGTCCTCACCTACCGCGGCGAGGAGCTCTCGCTCAAGGCCGAGGGCGGCGCGACCTGTCTCACCCGCCCGATCCTCCGTTCCGGCTCGTGACCTCGGTTCGTTCGCCGATTATTGACACCGGTGACGACCGGGCGTAGGGTCTTCCATAGATATCGAAAACACGGTGAGGGTGGCAACAATGGACCCGATCGAGACGCTGAGAAACGAGCACGGTCTCATCCGGAAATTCGTTGACCTTCTTTCGGTGGCGGTCACACGACTCGAGGTCGAGAACCCGCCGCCACGAGCCTTCTTCGACGACGGCATCGAGTTCGTCCGGGGATTCTCCGACGGTTTCCACCACAAAAAGGAAGAGAATGTGATGTTCCGCCAGTTGGCGCAGAAGAAGAATGGCGCCATCGACGGCCAGATCGAGGCCCTCCGCTACCAGCACGACCAGGGTCGCGCCTTTATCGCCGCCATCGCCGGGGCGCTCGACGGCTATGCGGAGGGAAACCCGAAGGACACCGCGGTCGTGCGGGAGAACGCGGCCGCCTTCGCCTCGCTGCTCAAGCACCACATCCACATCGAGGACCACATCTTCTTCCCCATGTCCCGGGAATCGATGACCGCAGAAGAGCTCGAGGCGCTGGGCGATAAGTTCGAAAAGGTGCAGGAGGTCCACGGCGCCGACACCTTTCAGCGGTATCACAAGCTCGTCGTCAACCTCGACCTCATGCTGGCCGAGGATTGATGCGCTCGGCCGACGAGCTCGCCGAGCAGGCCGGAGACTGGACTCTGATGCGATTGCTGTTGGCACGGCCCAGCGACAGCTGGCGGAAGCAGCTTCTGGCCGAGTCCGCGGACACGGTCGATCCGGAGCTCACGAGCGCAGTCCAGATGGCCCAGGCCGAGGGCAACGACTACTTCCACCAGGTACTGTTCGGAGCCGACGGCCTCCTCACCTCGAGGGAATCGGACTACCGTTTCGAACGCGACCGCGGAGCGGTCATTGCGGACCTCGAGGGGATGAAGGAGCGCTTCTCTTTCTCATGGAATGGCGCCGAACCGGCCGACCACATCCTGGCCCTGGTCGGGCTGATGGCCCACATCGTCACCCTGCAGGCCGAGGCAGTTGGAGACGACCGCATCGGCGAGGCCGTCTACCTCGAAGGCATCGCCGAGTGGCTTCGACGCGGCCACCTCGCCTGGTTCACCGAGCAGATCGCCCGCGCCTTGAATGCGACCCAGGTCTGCTATCTGTCGCACGTGGCCTTCGCCCTCGAGGCACGGGTCCTGCCGGCGGGCGAGCGCGGAAAGCCGGCGCGCCGCCCGTCGGAATCAATCCGCGATCATGAACTCGAGAATTCATAAGGAGACATATATGGACCCCATCGAAACCTTATCCAACGAGCATGGCCTGATCCGCCAATACCTCGACATCCTGTCGATGGCAGCAGAAAAGATCGAGAACGGTCAGCGTCCGTCGGAGGCGTTCTTCGAAAAAGGCGTCGAGTTCGCCCGCACCTTTGCCGACCAATACCACCATTTCAAGGAGGAGCACGTGCTCTTCGTGCAGCTCGCGCAGAAGAAGCGCGGCGAGGTCGATGCCCAGCTCGATGCCCTGCGCTATGAGCACGAACGCGGGCGCTCGCTGGTCACCGGCATCGAGAATGCCCTGCCCGGGTACGCGGCGCAGGACCCGATCAAGACCGGCGAGCTGCTCGAAAACATCGCCGCCTACACATCGCTCTTGCGCCACCACATCCACGTCGAGGACCACGTCTTCTACCCGATGGCCAAAAAGACGCTCACCGCCGAGGAGTTCGAGGCCCTCGGGCCGGAGTTCGAGAAGCAGCACGAAAAATACGGGCACGACACCTTCGAGCGCTGCCACAAGATGGTCGTGGACATGGGGTCGATCGTCACCCACCTGAGGTGACAGCAGGTCGGGCACGACGTCTTTCGGCCGTCGGGAGGTGCGTTGAGAACCACGGCACGAGCACCCGTGAGACGCGGTGTGCTGACCTTGGTCACGGCCGCTCTCCTGGCGGCAGCCGGCGTCGCCCAATCACAGCGGCTCGTTGAGGTGGACGAGGCCGATGCCGCCGGCCAGAACATTTTTCAGGTCGCCTTCACGCCGCTGTACCAGTACGCGATCGATTCCGATGAGGACACGGGCAGCTACGAAATCGACATCGTCGGCTCGCTGCGGGCATTCGAGGGTGGCGGTGGCTCTCTGGGCGCTGGCCGCATCGTCTTCTGGGCCCTCGCCCTCGACAACCTGGGCGATCTCCAGCCGGCCTCCGAGATGGCCTCGGCGGCCGGTCTGCTGTGGCCCACCAACGACGTCGTCGTTGACGGCTCCACCACCTCCGTGCCGCTCTTGGCGTGGGCCCAGCGCTGTGCCGACGACCGCCTCGAGGTGTGGGCCGGCAAGCTGTGGCCGCAGCTTTTCTTCGTAAAGCAGGAACTCGCCGGCGACAACCCTGTGGGCTTCATGTCGCGGCTGATCTCCAACGACATGGCGGCCCGCTACTACGACCTCACCGGTATCGGCGCCTTTGCCGAGTACTCCGGGAAGGGATGGTTCGTCAAGGGGGCCTTCGTCGACGCCCAGGCTGAGGCCGAGCTCGATGTCTCGAGTTTCGCCGAGGGTCACTGGGCGTGGGTGGCCGAGGGCGGCTGGCAGGCGGAGCGAGCTGGCGACGCGACGTCGTTCTCGGCCCTGGTATCCGTAATCGATGACACCGACGACGTCGAAGGCGAGACCGCGTACTCGCTCGCCTTCAGCCACGATCTGGCCCGCTCGGAGCATGCCGTCGTCGGCCGCTACACCTACCGCAGGGGCGGGGCTCCGCGCACCGAGCGCGGCGTGCTGCTCGCCAAACCGCTCGACAGGAGCGCCTTCGTGGCCTGGGCGTGGAACCGTCCCTTCGGCTCGGATCGGCAGCAGCTTGCCGCCGCCATCGTGTACGGAGAACCGATCGAGTTGACGGCCGCCCTCGGTTTCAACATCCAGTACGGCCTCGAGGTCTTCTGGAAGTTCCGCTTCGGTAAATGGCTCGAGATCACCCCCGATCTCCAGCTCATCCGCAATCGTGACAACGACCTCGAGACCGTGCTGGGGCTCAGGCTCCGCGTGGTCAAGGCTTTCGTGTTCTGACCTCGGCGCTCAAACCCGGAGATCGACGGCGACCCAGGAGCCTGTCCGAGTATGAGGGGCGCGCCGCGCGCAGGGGTCTTGCGGTGCGCAGGCGAGGCGCGACGAGGAAGTCGATGTTCGGCATCGTCGACGAGTCGGAACGAAGCCTGCGCCCGCAACCCCCCTGCGCCCGAAGGGTTACGGCGGCGCGGCGCCATCTGCTGCGTTGCCGTTCCTCGACGATCGAGGGAGATCGACTTCGTCACGGCGCCACAGCATCTGGCGCCGCGCCGCGCGTAACGCGGTCGCGCCTCATACTCGGATAGGTCCCTAATCATTCCGGGTCCGGCTACAATGCGAGGTTGCGACATCACCGAAGGAGCC
>JAIVTZ010000248.1:0-4701 GCA_049188105.1 Deltaproteobacteria bacterium
CCGCGGCCGAGGGGATACCGTTCACATCGACCGAGGAAATCACCAGCCACCCAAAGGCTGTCGAAGCCTTCGCCAAGGTCGTGGAAACCACCAACGCCGGCCTCGCCAGCTACGAGCAGATCAAGAAACATGCGGTGCTGCCGCTGATGCTGTCCATCGAGGACGGCACCCTGACGCCGACGCTCAAGGTCAAACGCCGGGTGGTCGAAAAGCAGTACACCGATCTCATCGAGCGCCTGTACGTGGATGATCGGTAGGACGATTCCGGCGCATCCACCCTCCCGGATGCAAGATACAAGATTCAAGATGCAAGATCCTGAACCCAGGGGCGGGAGAACCTTGTTCTCTATACCCTGAACCCGCGTGGGCGAGCAGGTGGGACCTGCATCTTGTATCTTGCATCTTGCATCTTGCATCCGATTGGCCGGAGGGGCCGTCAGGCTTCTCCCAACCGTTCGACGACCAGCAGAGTGGCGTCGTCGTGCAACGGTTTGCCGCGGGTGTGCTCGTCGACCGCGGTCAGGATCTCGGCGCAGGCCCCGTCGGCGGTCGGGTCGTTGAGCGAGGCGATGACCTGTGTGATCCGCTCCAACCCGAACTCTTCCTCGTCCGGATCCTCGGCCTCGGTGAGACCGTCGGTGTAGAGCACCACAAGATCGCCCGGTTCGAGCGTCTCCGCCGACTCGGTGTAGGTGGCCGCGGCCAGGATCCCGAGCGGAAGACCGCTGCTCGTGATCTCCTCCACCGTCCCGTCGCGACGTCTGATCAACACCGGCAGGTGACCGGCGTTGACCGCGCGAATTCCACCGTCGGCGCTGACCCGGACCATGGCGAAGGTGGCGAACCGATTATCTGCCGTCGCCCCGGAGAGATATCTGTTGATGCGACCGGCGAGCTCTGACAGATCACTCACCCCCCCGGCCATCAACCGCACCCCTGCGTGCACGCCGGATGCGATCATTCCGGCGCCCACACCCTTACCGGAGACATCGGTGACGGTCGCTATCAAGGAGTCGTCGCGGAGCAGTACATCGTAGGTGTCGCCCGCCACCTGGCGGCTCGAGGATGATCGTGCGGCAAGGCGGAACCCGGGAAAATCGGGGAAGCGTTGGGGATGGAGGTGGGACTGGATCACCGCCGCCATCTCGAGCTCCTGCTTGAGCCGTTCGCGCTCGAGGGACTCGTGGGTGAGGCGAACGTACTCCATGGCCACCGTCACCTGCACGGCGAAAAGCTCGAGCAGACGCACGTCGTTGGCGGCAAACGGCTCGGTACCGGCCCGCGCCTCTTTATCGGCGGCGACCAGAACGCCGACGGGGCCGGAGTCAGAATGCAGCGGAAGGGCCACGAGCTCGTCCGAGTAGATGCCCTTCTGCCACGCGCCCTCGAGGTCCTCATCGCTGAGCCGGCGTGGTCCGAATCCGCCCACTCTTTCGGCCGTCCCCGGCGACTCGCCGAGGAAGAGGTGAGCTGAACGGACGCCGAGGAGCGCCACCAGATGGCTGATTAACTCTTCGGCCAGGACCGAGGTGTCGAGAATTCCCCCGATGCTGGTGGCGATGGATCGGATGGCCTCAAGCTCCCAGAGGTGGAAGCGGGCGTCGAACTTCGTGCGTTTGAGCTCCTCGCGGAGGTGCAAGGCGCTGAGACCGAGCCGGGTGGCGCCGAGCGCGGACTCGTCGAGTCGTTCGAGGTGGAGCAGCCGCAAGCACCAGTCGCCGTCGTTGCCGCCGAACGGAATTTCACTCCATCCCTCGGTCGCGTCCTCGACCTGTGGAGAAATCGTCCGCGGCCAGCGGGCCACGACATCTTCGTGACGTCGCAGCACGCCGGCCCGCGACCCCGTTTCTTCGACAACCGCCCGGAGGAGCTTTTCCGGGAGGTCGGGATCGGCGTGGCCGCTGAGGGCGATCTCCGCCAGACGAAGAAGGTCAGACAGAGGTCTCTCCCATGAACGCGGCGAGCGCCGCCTCGCGGTCCGGGTACACCGAGGCGTACTGCACCAGGCCCATGATGTCGAAGGTCTTCGCAATCGTGGGTGTCAGATTGCTGAAGGCGAGCCTGCCCTTCTCGTCCATCAGCTTTTCCAGGATCTCGAGGAGAATCGAAACGCCGATAGAGTTGATGATGCGGGTTCCCTCGAGGTCGATCAACAGCTTGTTGCAGCCCTGATCCATCAGACCGGTTGCCGCATCGGCGATCGCCTGTCCACCCTCGTTATTGATGTAGCCGGCCGCCGAGATGAGCCCGACTCCTTCCGACAGCAGATCGCTCGACACTTTGATCCGATCTTCGTTCATGGTGCACTCTCCACGTACTTGCGCATTGAGACGACGGTTTTCCCGGGTTTGGAACTGATTTGAACCTCATCCATCAACTCGCGGATCAAGGTCAGACCCCAACCCCGCTTTGAAGCGCTGCCGAGAACTCGCGACGGGCTGTTTTTCGGTGCCGTGACCGGATCGAAGCCGTGTCCGTGATCCTCCACCTCGATCACCAGGCACGGCTTCGCGGCGTGGTTATCATCGTGCAGCCGAACCGTCACCGGACCGCCCCCATGCTCGATGGCGTTGAGGCACGCCTCGACCATGGCAACGCTAGCGGCCTCGACATGGGTCTGCGGCATCCCCAGGGCAGCGCCCAGGGTTTCTACGGCTTTTGCTGCCACAAGCTCCACGTTAGGCACCACAGGTAGGTGCAGCACCACCTCCATGATGAGCCTACAACTGTAGCAGAACCCGTGTCAGCGTCCACGCCAATCGGATATGTTGAATGGGGATTTCGAGGCTGAGATTCGCAGCATACGCCGCGGTCGCGGCTAGACCTGTCATTGCGGCGAATGCCGAATATCGCTGGACCGCCAGTGACCTCATCAAACAACCTCCGCCTCGATGTTCCGCAAGATGTGTGCCAGCCATCAGACAGGATTGGCGGGGGCAAAATGTTGCATAATTCAACATCATGCGATTTGAGAGGCTGAGATTGTTATGGAAGATATTTATAGGTAATCAGTTAAATCAATTGATGCTTTTTGCATCATGAGTTGCAAAATGCTGCAGCTTGCGATACAGCGTGGTCCGGTCGATGCCGAGGATGCGGGCGGCCTCCTGGCGGTTCCCCTCCACTGCCTGCAACACACTCTCTATGTGGTGCCGCTCGACCTCGTTCAGACTTAACAGTCCGGGCGCGCGCTTCTCACGGTCACCTTCGATCTCGAGCCGCAGGTCGTCGATGGTGATGATCTCTCCTGGAGCGAGCGCGATCGCCGCCTGGATGGCATTCTCGAGCTCGCGCACGTTGCCGGGAAAGGAATGACTCATGAGAGCCGTCAGTGCTTCCTGCGAAAGGAGGAGACCCGGACGCTTGAACTTCTCGCCGTAAAGCTCGAGAAAGTGGCGGGCCAGCAGAGGGATGTCGCTGCGGTGGTCGCGAAGCGCGGGTACCTCGACCACCACCACCCGTAGGCGGTAGTAGAGGTCCTGTCGAAACTCACTTCGCTCCACCATTTCCTCGAGGTTCCGGTTGGTGGCGGTGACCAGGTGGATATCGACCGGGATCCGCTCGCGGCCGCCGAGGCGTTCGAACTCGCGTTCCTGCACCACTCGCAGGAGCTTCGCCTGCAACGCGAGCGACAGATCACCGACCTCGTCGAGGAAAAGGGTGCCACCGTTGGCAAGCTCGATCTTGCCGTGGCGGCGCTGAACCCCAGTGGCTACACCCTCCTCGATGCCGAAGAGCTCCGACTCGAGCAGAGTCTCGGGCAGCGCGGCGCAGTTGAGGGGGACGAACGGACCGGACGCCCGATCGGAGAAGGAGTGAAGAAGTCGGGCCACCCGTTCCTTGCCGACCCCCGACTCGCCCCGCACCATGACGTTGACGCCGGTCGGAGCTGCCCGCCGTACGAGCTCCAACATCTCCTCGATTTCCGGACTTTCGCCGATGAACCCCTCGCGCCGCGCGACGTCTCTCAGGGCGCGGTTCTCGTCGGCAAGACGCTGTCGGTCCCGTTCGATGGCCGCCACCCGCCGGGAGGTGGCAACCGCGGTCGCCACCATGCTGGCCATCGACAGAAGAAAACGGGCGTCCCCCTCTGAAAACGGAATTCTCCCTTCGCGCGTCTCCTTGTCGCCGAGGACCACCATCCCGACCGGCCGCTGCTGCCACAGCATCGGTGCTGCGATGAGCTCGAAGGGCGGCTCGTCGGTTGTGCGCTGGGCTTGGACCACCTCTCCCGCCGCCAGCTCCTCCAGGAGGTGAGAGTCGAAGTACGAACGAACCACCTCGACGCTCTGTGGCAGCTGGACCGACCGCACCACGGCCTCTTGGCCCCCCGGATGAAGCGTGCTCACGAAGCCCGATCTGGCGTCGAGGGTTCCCACCGCTCGCTGCAGCAGCTCTTCGACCAGCTCCTCTTCAGAGAGTACGCCGCCAATGGTCAACGAAAGATCGACCAGTGTCTCGAGCTGCAGCCCGCGCCAGTTGCGATCGAAGGAGTCCATGTCTGGTCAAGTGTACCGTTATCTGGGCCCGCACATCTCACCGGGTTTCGTGGCGAGGGCGGCGAAGCGCAAGTATCCGCTGGGTTTGTCGCGAATCGGGCGACGCAGTCGTAGTAGACACCCGGTGAGAAGTGCGAGCCAAAGGCAGCAACCACGATATACTCGCTCTCATGGCGATCGAAACCCCCGAAGAGGAGTTGAA
>JAIVTZ010000248.1:4711-5888 GCA_049188105.1 Deltaproteobacteria bacterium
TGCAAGGTCAAGGAAGGCAAGGATTTGCGCGGAGGCGTACTCGGGTACGCCGCACAAGGAAATCCGCAGCCTGACGCCGAGATTGCCAAAAAGCGCCGTTTCCGGACGAGAACGGGCTAGGGACTGGTTCTGGTCGAGCCCGCCTCGACCGTGCTTCCGGTGCCATCAGGGGCTTCCTCACCAGTGAGGGCGGTCGCGGTGATCATCGCTGCCACGAGACTGACGATGTACACCCAGATGATGAGCTTCGCCAGGCTCAGCCAGCGCCGCGCCGGAATTCTTCGAGACACAACCGAAGAAGATCCTGGTGGGATGTTTGTTTGACTCAAGCGCTCTCCGACACCGTTTTCCGCAAGACCGATGCCAGTGTTTGTCCAGGTGCCGTGCACCCCGACTGTCCGAAGATGCCCCATTCGGGGGCATGGTGTCTCGAACTCGAACGCCCGCCAAGGATGGAGTACAATGCGCGGCCGAGAAGGTGACGATCGATTGCGGGAGCCCTGTATGCGGAAGACGTCCTGGATAGCTGAGATTGCGGTGATCGCTGTGGTTGGTGTGCCGGCCGTGTTGGCGGCGCCACCGGTGGCCGCAGGCGAAAACCGGCCGTCTGTGCTGGTGATCACGGTCGACGCTCTCCGTGCGGATCATCTCGGAATATACGGCTACAGCCGGCGGACCTCGCCCAACATCGACCGTCTCGTGTCCCAGGGACTGCTCTTCGAGCGGGCGTGGACCCCCGAACCTCTCACCGGCCCGGCCATGTGCTCGATGCTCACCGGACTGCCGCCGCACGAGCACGCGGCGACCCGCAACGGGCTGCGAATGGAGGCCGGTCTCGACTCGCTTCCGAAGACCCTCGCCCGAAACGGTTGGAGCACCGCAGCATTCATTGGAGCCTGGACGCTCAAGAACAACTTGACTCTTCTCGGCGAGCACTTCGAAACCTACGGCGAGCGGTTGCGCCGCCGGCGCTGGTTTGGCGTTATCAACAGCGAGGCCTCCGGCGAGGATCTCACCGACGATGCCCTCCAGTGGGCCCAGCGTCATCACAAGAAGGACGGGGAGCGACCGTTCTTTCTCTGGGTGCATTACGTTGAGCCCCACGCTCCTTACCGGTTCCACGAGGAGTATGCCCAGCGGGTGGGTGTCAACGATGACAAGTTGTCCCGGGTCGATC
>JAIVTZ010000249.1:0-5876 GCA_049188105.1 Deltaproteobacteria bacterium
GTTGTCCTCAAACCGCCGGCGGCAGCGGAGTGAGCTCAGGCCTCATCCGAAGGAGGAGGCCATGAGCCACGCGCTGGCGACGGTGCTTCACCGCGGCCGCAAGGCCGCGAGTAACATCATGTCGGCGTGCCTGGCATCCTCTCGGGAAGCGCTCTGAGAAACGGGCCGTGTGGAATCGGTTGTGCCTCGCCGGAGCGCGGGCACGGAGACAGAAACAGGCGTCAGTCGGTTGCGGTCGAACTCCCCGATGGACCAGGCTGCGCGAGCAGCCGGGCGATGGGACGGAGATCCATCCACCACTGGGTCTTCGGTCGCTGGTGCTCGGAGTCCACCTGCCGCCGCAGGGTTTCGATCTCGGAGAATTCGATCTTGCCGTCGTTGAGACCGATCGCAAGCGCACCGTCGGTTCCCGCCTCGGCCTCGTCGATGAGCCGTTCGACGCAGCGTTTGGCGAGGCGGGTGGCGAGGATGCGGTCGAACGGGCTGGGGTTGCCACCCTGTTGCAGGTGGCCGAGGATGGCCTGTCGCACGTCGAAGAGATCGCCGCCCTCCTCCTCGAAGAGCGAGACCATGAACTGGGTGGTGTAACAGGCGCTGGCCTCCTCGTTGCGGATCATGAGGCCGAGGCGTTTGCCGCTCGAAAAGCTCTCGATGAGGTCCTCGACGTCCTTCTGGAGATCGGCGATGGAGACCCCCTCCTCGTTGAGATAGACTCGTTCGGCGCCGCTCGCGATGCCGGCCATCAGGGCCAGGTAACCGCAGTAGCGGCCCATCACCTCGACCACGAAGCAGCGTCGCGAGGCCACCGCCGACTGCTTGATCTTGTCTACCGCCTCGACGATTGCGTTGAGCGCGGTGTCGGCGCCGACCGAGAGCTCTGAACCCGGAAGGTTGTTGTTGATGGTCGCCGGTAGGCAGATCATGGGGATTTCAAATGCCGGAAACGCCTCGCGTTTGCGGGCCAGGCGGAGCGAGGCGTCGTAGCCTGACCAGCCTCCGATCATCAGGATGCCGTCGATGGAGAGATCCTCGATGTTCCGGGCGATGGCGTAGAAATCCTTGCCGCGCGGGATCGTGCGGTTGATTCCGAGCTCGCAGCCGCCGACCGTGGTCCAGCCGCGGACGCTCATCCAGCCGAGCTCTTCGATGTCGCCGTCGATCAAGCCGCGGAATCCGCCGCGGATTCCGAGCACCTCGTGGCCCTCGTCGAGGGCGAGACGCACGGCGGCGCGGGTGGCGGTGTTCATTCCGGGCGCGGGGCCGCCCGACGAGAGGACCGCGAGGCGCAGCCGGCGTTGACCCGGTTTGGGCGGGTTGGGTAGCGACCGCAGCAGTGTCTGCAGGGTGTCGATGTTGTCCGAGAAGCTGCCGCCCCGAAGCCGCAGCGCCTGGTTGGAGTCGTTGTTCTCTATCGCCTCGGCGATTTCACGGGTGGCTTCGACACATTCCATCAATGGCCTTCGGGTGATTCGGTTGTGGCGCACGCCCACGAGTTGCGGCATCGACTCCGAGCCGTCCGCCATCACCTCGTGAACTGCAGCATTTCCGAGCAGGGTTCCCATCAGACGGTCGTAGGCCGAGGGGGCGCCACCACGCTGGACATGGCCGAGGATGGTGACCCGGACCTCCTCCTCCATCCGCTCCTCGAGGACCTGCTTGACGCGGTCGGCGGTGATTGGACGGCCGTCACTGTCGATCGCGCCCTCGGCGATGATCACGATGCTGTCGCGGCGGCCGGCCTCGCGGCCGGCGCGCAGCCGCCGCGGCAGGATCTCGGTCCAGGAATCACCGGCCGGCGGCGCTTCCGGGATGAGCACCGCGTCGGCGCCCGTTGCAAGACCGCTCATCACGGCCAGATAGCCGCAGTGGCGGCCCATGACCTCGACCACGAAGGTGCGTTGATGGCTGGCCGCGGTGGCGCCGATGCCGTCCACCGCCTCGGCGATCCGGTGCAGCGCGGTGTCGGCGCCGATCGACATGTCGGTGCCGGCCATGTCGTTGTCGATCGATGCGCCGATGCCGGCGAGCGAGAGATGGCGGTGCCGCTCGGCCGCCTCGGCCGGAATCCGGCCCTGCTCCGAGAGCTCTGCGATCAGCTCGGGCCACTCCCGGTGGAGGAGGTCGGCGGCGGTCAGACTGCCGTCGCCGCCCATCACGATCAGACGGTCGATGCCGTGCTCGACGAGGTTCTGCGCGGCGCGAAGCCGTCCGTCCCTGGTCCGGAACTCGTCGCTGCGTGCGGTGCCGATCACGGTGCCGCCCATGTGCATGATGCCGCCGACCGCGTCCCAATCCATTGGTCTGAACGCGTCGCCGCCCTCGACCAACCCGCGAAAACCCTCGCCGATGGCGACCGCGTCCATCCCCGATTCGAGGGTGGTGCGGACCGCCGCACGCAGGGCCGCGTTCATTCCGGGCGCGTCGCCGCCGCTGGTGAGGACGGCGAGCCGGTGTGTGTGTTGCTTCGTGTCGTTCATCGATTCCCTCAGTAGCGTCCTATCGAGCGGGCATTCTAACGTAAGCCTAAGATGAGCGACTCTCACCGGCGATCTGCGCCAAGCTCTTGCGCTCTGGTCAAAGCGAAAATGCTCCACATACCAACGGGTATGCGTCCGCTTTTCGCAAGCACCAGAGCATCAAGATCTTGGCACATCTCTTCCGGCAGAACCGCTCATCTTAGGTCAGACTAAGAAAACGCAGAGAATGCGGCGCGCGCCGCGGCGATCAGGACGATGATCGCGAAGAGGCGTTTGAGGGCGGTGGCCGAGAGCTGGGTCTCGGCCAGATGGGCGCCGGCAAGGCCGCCGATGAGCACCGCTACCCCGAGAGGGGCAGCGATGTGGAGGTCGACCGATCCGCGGAGACCGTGCGCGGCGAGGCCGGCAATCGAGAGGATGAGCACTGTGGCCGAGCTCATGGCCGCGACCTCGCGCGGACCCGCCCATCCGAGGAGCAGAATCAAAGGTCCGAGAAAGATGCCGCCGCCGATACCGAGGAAACCGGAGGCGAGACCGATGGCAATGCCGGACGGGATCGCGACTGCCCACAACCGCACCGTGGTAGGCGGGACCGGCTCCTCGGTGTGGGCGGCCGATTTCAACATCGCCGCCGCAGCCGCCGCCAGACCGACGGCGAGCACCGCGAGAAAGAGGCGGCGTGGCGCGGTGATGAGGCCGCCGGCAAAGGCGGCGGGGATGGCGGTGATGAGGAACGGCAGCAGGAGACCGGACCGTAAACGGCCGGCGACGCCGAACCGGAGCAGGGCGGCGCCGGTGACGACAATGTTGAGAGCGAGTGCCGTCGACGGCATGGCCTCGGTGTCGATACCGAAGAGAGTCATCAACGCCAGGTAGCCGGTGCCGCCGCCAAGCCCGACCGCGGCATAGGCCGCCGCCACCAGCGCGCACAGCGGGGCCAGAAGGAGCAGCATCGTCGTCGTCACGCCCCGATTGTGCCATGGACCGTTCCCGATTCCGTGCCCGTGCAGTTATCGCGTTTCCGAGCTTGGGTTCCGGGGAGGCGTGTCCGCGAGAGGATGCCAGGCACGCCGACGCGCGCCCCGTTTTTCAGAGCGCTACCGCGGGAGGATGCCAGGCACGCCGACATGATGTTGAGGAAAACATCATGTCGGGATGCCAGGCACCTCCGGTGGGCACCTCCGGTGAACGCGCCCGGGATGCCAGGCACCTCCGGTGAACGCGGGCCGTTTCCCGAAGCGTGTCCGAAAATTCGAAATTCGAAATTCGAAATTCGAAATTCCTCCCGATATACTCTCCCAATGACGTCACTCAGCCTCAAAGCGCTGCTCCTCGATCTCGATGACACTCTCCTCGAAAACCCGATGGCGACCTTCATCCCGGCCTACTTCCGGGCGCTCACGGACTTTGTGACGGAGATCCGACCGCCCGAGCGCCTCATCGAGCAGCTCCTGATCGCTACCCGCACGATGGACGGTGGCGACGGCACGGGGCCGAGCAACGAGGAGGTCTTTGCCGACGCGTTCTTTGGCGGCCTCGGTGTGCCGCGGGAGGAGCTCGAGCCGGTCTTCGAGCGCTTCTATGCGGAGGCGTTTCCGATGCTGCGCCCGTTGACCGGCGCGCGGCCGGCGGCGCCGAAGATCGTCGAGTGGGCGGGGCAGCGGGGACTGCAGGTCGCCATCGCCACGAACCCCGTGTTTCCACGGACCGCCATCGAGCAGCGGATGGAGTGGGCGGGCGTGGGAGTGGATCGCTTCGAGTACGCCCACGTGACCAGCTACGAGAACAGCCACGCCACGAAGTTCCACCCCGCGTACTACCGGGAGATCCTCGATGTGCTCGGCCGCCGTCCGGAGGAGTGCCTGATGGTCGGCGACAACTGGAGTTGGGACATGGTGAACGCGGCCGAGGTCGGCATTCCCGGTTACTGGATTGCCGATCCCTCGATCACGCCACCGTTGGCGGGGCCCATGCTGGCGGGCCAGGGGAGCCTCGACGACTTCTTCGATGCCGCCCGGAGCGGAGCTCTCGAGGAGAGCCTCACCGTCCGGACGAACGAAAGGCTCGCCGGATGAACGCGCTGGATCTGCGCCGTCGCCTCGCCGATCACGTGGTGGTCACCGATGGCGCCATGGGGTCGGAGCTGCTGCAGCGGCTGCCCGAGGGATCGAGCCTCGACCTTGCCGCGCACGAGCACCCGCAGGCGGTGCTCGACATCCACCTCGCCTACATCGAAGCCGGCGCCGAGCTCATCGAGACCGCGACCTTCGGCAGCACGCGCCCGCGCCTCGAACGCGCCCGCGCCGGCGACCTCACCGAAGCTGTCAACGCCGAGGCCGTCAAGCTGGCGCGCGAGGCGCGGGAGATCTCGGGTCGCGACGTGCTGGTGGCGGGGTCGATGGCGCCGCTGGCCGGTGTCCTCGATCTCGACGAACCCGAGGGGCGGGCCATGATCCCGATGGCCCACGCCGAGCAGGCCGCGATCCTCGCCGGCCGCGGCGCCGATCTGCTGGTTCTCGAGACCTTCTTCCGTGTCGACGAGCTGATGATTGCGGTTGAGGCGGTGCGCACCGTCACCGATCTGCCGCTGATTGCCATGATGACCTTCGCCCACGAGCGGCCTCCCCATCCGTACGAGGAACAGGGATGCCTCCTCGACGAGCTGGCCGATCTCGACCTGTTGGCTCTGGGCGTCAACTGCGCGCCCGGTCCCATGGGGGCGATCGAGATCCTGCGCAAGGTCCGGCAGATCGAGCTGCCGCTGGCCGCGTCGCCAAACGCCGGGACGCTGGTCCGGCGTGAGGGGCGGATTCTGATGCCGCCCGCGACCCCGAGCTACCTGGCGCGGTTTGCACGCCAGGCGGTGGGTCTCGGGACCGCCGTCGTCGGAGGGTGCTGCGGCACCGGGCCCGAGCACATCCACGCCATCGCCGAGGCGGTGCGCGGGCTCACACCCGAACGCCGCGCGACGACCACGGTCACGGTGCCGGACATCGCCCCGGCGCCGGAAGCGGTGCGACCGTCGTCGGCGCTCGCGGCCAAGCTCGAGCGCGGTCGATTCGTGCGCCTCGTGCAGCTCGATCCGCCCAAGGGGACCAACGTCGATGCCATGCTCGAGGCCGCGGCGGCGATCGCCGCCCATCCGGACGTCGACGGGGTTGACATCAACTCCAATCCGCTCGCGCGGCTGCGGATGGATCCGCTCTTCCTCGGCCAGCTCATCCAGCAGCGGACCGGCGTCGAGGCAGTCCCCCACATCACGCCGCGCGACGCGAGCTTGATGGGACTGCAGTCCCAGCTCCTGGGCGCGTGGACGGGCGGGATCCGCAATCTGCTCGCGATCACCGGCGATCCGTCACAGCTCGGCGACTACCCGGGGGTTCACGACGTTTACCACGT
>JAIVTZ010000250.1:0-5863 GCA_049188105.1 Deltaproteobacteria bacterium
CGAGGTGATTGACGAGCTCGGGGTCCGCGAACGCACCGTGGGCATCGCCCCGGTTGGTTGCGCGGTGCTCGCCTACAACTATTTCAACACCGACTTCCACGAGGCCTCGCACGGGCGTGCGCCCGCGGTGGCGACCGGCATCAAGCGCGCGCGCCCGGATCTCATCGTCTTTTCCTACCAGGGAGACGGCGACCTCGCCTCCATCGGCATGGCCGAGATCGTCCACTGCGCCAACCGCGGCGAAAAGGTCACGGTGGTCTTCGTCAACAACGCGATCTACGGCATGACCGGCGGCCAGATGGCGCCGACCACGATGCCCGGCCAGGTGGCCACGACCTGCCAGCTGGGGAGGGACGTGGAGCTGGCGGGCCACCCGATCCGCATCGCCGAGCTCATCGCGACCCTGCGCACGCCGGCCTTTGTTGCCCGCGCCACGGTCCACAACCCGTTGGTGGCGGTGCACGCCAAAGAAATGCTGCGGCGCGCCTTTCAGTACCAGGTTGCGGGGACGTGCTTTTCGCTCGTGGAAATCCTCTCCACCTGCCCGACCAACTGGGGCATCCCGCCACAGGAGTCGACGTCGTGGCTGGAGAAGAACATGCTCCCGTACTACCCGGTTGGAATTTTCAAAACCCCGGATGGCGGCAGCCGTGAGCCGAAACCGCTCGCCGATTGAATGGAGGGGTCATGCAGCGTGACGTGATCATGGCCGGCTTCGGAGGACAGGGAATCCTCCTGATCGGGAAGATGCTCGCCTACGCCGGCATGCACGAGGGCAAAGAGGTGTCGTGGTTGCCCTCGTACGGTCCCGAAATGCGCGGCGGGACCTGCAACTGTACGGTGGTGGTCTCGGACAAGCCGGTGGGGTCGCCGGTGATCCGCTCGCCGCGCGCGGTGGTGGCCATGAACCTGCCGTCGCTCGAGAAATTCGAGCCTGACGTCCGTCCGGGAGGACTGTTACTGATCAACTCCTCGCTCATCGACCGCGGCGCGGAAAGGGATGATCTGACGGTCATCGAGGTGCCGGCCAACGAGATGGCGACCGAGCTCGGCAACCCGCGCGGCGCCAACATGGTCGCCCTCGGCGCCTATCTCGGCGCCACCGACGCGGTGTCGCTCGAGGAGATCGAAAAGGTGATCCGGGAGACCTTCGCCGCCAAACCGGCGGTGATCGAGGTCAACATCGAGGCGCTGCACAAGGGCTACGAGCTCGGCGCGGTCGTCAAGGACAAGGTGGCGGAGGCTTGATGGCAGAAACTCCGTGTTCCGACCTCCGCATGACCGAGGAGATCCTCGGCGGGTATCCGGCCGGGGAGACGGCGCTGATCCAGGTCCTGCAGGACGTGCATCGCGCGTACAATTACCTGCCCTGCGACGTTCTCGAACGGGTGGCCGAAGCCCTCGACGTGCCGCTGGCCAAGGTCTTTTCGGTCTCCACCTTCTACAAGGCCTTCTCGCTCGAGCCGCAGGGCGACACCATCGTCAAGGTGTGCACGGGCACCGCCTGCCACATCCGCGGCGCCGGCCAACTGGTGGAGGAGCTCGAGCGGCAGCTCGGCATCGGTCCCGGCGAGACCACCGAGGACCTCAGCTTTACGATCAAGACGGTGAACTGCGTCGGCGCCTGCGCCATGGCGCCGGTGATGATCGTCGGCGACAGGTACTGGGGCAGCGCCAAGCCGACCCGCGTCAAGAAGTACCTGGCCGAGGAGGGCGACGATGAGAATTGAGTCCAAGGACCGGTTCGAGACGTTGCGCGCCCAGGCCAGGGAGAGCAATGCGAGCCGGACGCAGCAGGTACTGGTTTGCTGCGGGACCGGTTGCCTCGCGTGGGGCTCGAAGAAGGTTGCCGAGGCCTTCGCCTCGGAGATCGCAAAACGTAGCGTCGACGCCACCGTGGATCTCTTCGTCAAATCAACCGGCTGCCACGGTTTCTGCGAGCGCGGGCCGCTGGTGGTGTTGCAGCCGTCCGGGATTCTCTACACCAAGGTCAAACCGAACCGCGTCGAGGAGATCGTCGAGAAGACCCTGATCGGCGGCGAGGTGATTCAGAACCTCCTCTACAAGGAGCCGGTCAGCGGCGAGCGGATCGTCAAGTACGACGAGATCCCGTTTTACAAGAACCAGGTGCGGGTGGCGATGCGCAACATCGGCCGCATCGACCCCACCAGCATCCTCGACGCCATCGCCGAGGGCGCGTACTCGGGGTTGGCCAAAGCCCTCCATGAGATGACGCCGGACGAGGTCATCGGCGAGGTGGCGACGTCGGGCCAACGCGGTCGCGGCGGCGCCGGGTTTTCGACTGCACGCAAGTGGCAGTCGTGCAAGAACGCACCTGGAGAGCGGCGATTCGTGCTGTGCAACGGCGACGAGGGCGACCCGGGCGCATTCAAGGACCGCTCGATCATGGAGGGCGACCCGCACTCGGTGATCGAGGGCATGATTATCGGCGCTTACGCCATTGGCGCCCATGAGAGCTGGATTTACGTTCGCGACGAGTACCCGCTGGCGGTAGTTCATCTCGGGATCGCCATCGCCGAGGCCCGCAAGTATGGTCTCCTCGGTCAGAACATCATGGGCTCGGGCTTCGACTTCGACATCGAGATCTCGCGCGGCGGCGGCGCCTTTGTGTGCGGCGAGTCGTCGGCCCTGATGCGCTCGCTCGAGGGCAAGACCGGCGAGCCCCGCGCCAAGTACGTGCACTCGACCGAGAAGGGGCTCTTCGATCTGCCGACGGTGCTCAACAACGTCGAGACCTGGGCCGGGATCGGCGCCATCGTCGACCGCGGCGGCGCGTGGTTCGCCTCGATGGGAACCGAGAGGTCGAAGGGTACCAAGGCCTTCTCGCTTGTCGGCAAGGTCAAAAACACCGGTCTCATCGAGCTGCCGATGGGCACAACCCTGCGCCACATCATTTACGAAATTGGCGGTGGAATTCTCAACGACCGCCCCTTCAAGGCGGTGCAGACCGGCGGGCCGTCGGGCGGCTGCGTCCCCGAAGAACTCCTGGACCTGCCGGTCGACTACGAGGAGCTCACCAAGGCCGGCTCGATGATGGGCTCGGGCGGCATGATCGTGATGGACGACCGCACCTGCATGGTGGACGTGGCGCGCTTCTTCCTCGCCTTCCTCGAGGAGGAGAGCTGCGGCAAGTGCACCCCGTGCCGTGAGGGCCTCCACCAGATGGTCCAGATCTACGACCGGCTGATCGCGGGTGACGGCGTCGAGGGCGACATCGAGCTCATCGAACGGCTCGCCGCCGGCATGCAGCTCGGCAGTCTGTGCGAGCTTGGAAAGTCGGCCCCCAACCCGGTGCTCTCGACTCTCAGGTACTTTCGCTCGGAGTACGAGGCGCACATCTTGGACAAGGCTTGCCCGGCGGGGATCTGCCGCGAGCTCACCGCTTACGAGATCATCGAGGATGATTGCGACGGCTGCCACGCCTGCTTCAAGGCCTGCCCGGTGGATGCCATCGAGGGAGTGGTGAAGGAGCTGCACGTCATCCACCAGGACGCGTGCATCTCCTGCGGCGCCTGCTTCGACGTTTGTCCGACGAACGCCATTCGGACCTTTCCCAAGGTCGAGCTGAAGAAGGCGGAGGTGGTGTGATGCCGAGGCTGAAGGTCAACGGGCGGAGGGTGACGGTGGATGACGACGCCACCATCCTCGACGCCGCGCGTGCTGCCGGGGTCGAGGTGCCGACCCTGTGCCACTTCGACGGCCTCGAGCCGTGGGGCGGCTGCCGCCTGTGCGTGGTCGACATGTCGCAGGCCGGTTGGGACGACGACTGGTTCAAGGTGGTCACCGCCTGCAACCACCCGGTGGAGGAGGGGATGACGGTGGTGACCGACTCCGAGCGGATCGTCGAGACCCGCCGGGTGATTCTCGATCTCCTGCTCGCGCGCTGTCCAGAGGCGCCGCTGGTCCAGGAGTTGGCGAGGGAGTACGGTATCGAGGAGACCTCCTACATGCCCAACCCCGAGCCCGACGACTGCATCCTGTGCGGTCTGTGCACCCGGGTCTGCGACCACATCGGGGTGTCGGCGATCTCCAGCGCCAACCGCGGTTGGGGACGCGAGATCGCTCCGCCCTTCCACCAACCTCCGCCCGACTGTATCGGTTGCCTGGCCTGCGCCGAGATCTGCCCTACGGACTGCATCCCGTACGAGACCTCGAACCATCGCCGCGAGATCTGGGGAAAGGAGTTCGAGATGCTGCGCGATCCCAAGACCGGGGAGGCGGTGATCACCAAGGAACAGGCCGAGCACTTTGCCGAGCGCAGCGGTGTGCCGATGACGTACTTCGAGACCTCGGATACCAGCAAGCGGCGGCAGATGGCGAGCACGTTTGCCAAACTGCAGGTGGTGAAATGAAGCCTCGGGAATGGTGCCAGGTCAGACGATTCCGACGATCTTTGACTTGTCGTCCAATGTTCCAGCGGCCGTCGCAAGATCGTCGGAATCGTCTGACCTGGCACCACCACGGGAGCATTTAATGCGCATGATCTACAAGGTGTCCGTTGAACGCTGCATCGCCTGCGGCAAGTGCGAGCTGGCCTGCGCCTTCGCGCACGGTTCGGAGGGGCGGCCGGCTGCGACCCGCATCAACATCTATCGCCGTGGCCCCGAGCTCGGCACGCAGGTGGTCTGCTTCCAGTGCGACGACGCGGCCTGCGTCGCGGTGTGCCCGACCGAGGCGCTGGTGCGGAATGCCGACACCGGCGCCATCGACATGGTGCGCTCACGCTGTATCTCGTGTCGGATGTGCGTCGCCGCCTGCCCCTTCGGCAACATGCTGTGGGACGAGACCTACCACTGCGTCCAGAAATGCGATCTTTGCGGCGGTGACCCGCGCTGCGTGCCCTTCTGCCCCACCGGCGCGATCGCCTGGGTGCCGATTGAAGAGGCCGTGATCCGGCCGGAGCCGCTCGACCGGGAGACGTTGGTATACGAGGGAGGCGCGTGATTCGGAAAACCACAGAGGCACAGAGGGCACAGAGAGAAACACGGAGGAGTTCAATAGACTTTGCCTCAACCGACTTCGGCGGGATTCCAGAGATCTGCCGTTCGCCTGAGAGGAAGGCGCGTGACTGAATGAACCACAGAGACACAGAGAGCACAGAGAGGGTCACAGAGAATTTTTCGATCGCATCGCGAATCGCGTCGATCGGTCGCCGGTCATTGAACGATCTGCGATGCCCATTCGAAAAACTCTGTGCTCCTCAGTGCCCTCTGTGCCTCTGTGGTGAACCGATCTGCCCCAAGGAGGCCTGAATGGCACCCGATGACATCCGCGAGATTCTTCGCAAGGCCTACCAGATCGAGGTTGACGGCTACACCTTCTACTCGATGGCCGCCGACCGGGCGTCGAAGCCCGCCGTGCAGGAGCTCTTCGACAAGCTCGCCCGCGACGAGGTCCAGCACAAGGCCTACCTGCAAACCGTGATCGGTTCGTACGAGGAGAAAGGCCTCGCGGCCTTCAACGTCCACCTCCGCGACCCCGACCTCAAGGCCTTCACATCGACCATCTTCACCGACAGCTTCAAGCAGCAGGCCGAGGGCGCCGACTTCGAGCTCGGGGTGCTGTCCATCGGCATGACGCTCGAGACCAACGCCATCAAGTACTTCTCGGATGCGGCGGAAAATACCTCCGAAAAGGAGGTGCGCGAGTTCTACCGGTTCCTCGCCGACTGGGAGCAGCAGCATCTCGAGACCCTGCAGGCGCTCTATCACGGCGTGCGCCAGGACTTCTGGGCCGAGGGCGGGTTCTCTCCGTTTTAGGCCCGTCTCCGTGCCCGTGCTCCGGGAAAGCGCTACCGCGAGAGGATGCCAGGCACGCCGGCATGATGTTGAGGACAACATCA
>JAIVTZ010000251.1:0-5825 GCA_049188105.1 Deltaproteobacteria bacterium
CGTGTTGAATCCCCGTGGATTATCTGCGTTTATCTGCGTGATCTGCGGTTTTCTCCGTTGGGTCGGCGCCCTTCGTGTCTTCGTGCCTTCGTGTTTGCGACGTGGGTGGGTGGCTCTGTGTCCGAAATCTGTGTCTCTGTGCCTCTGTGGTTTTCCTGTGTAGCCGGGCTTGGTGCCTTTGGTGTCTTGGTGGTTTTTCTGGGTGGGCATGCCACAGTCGCGAGATGGTCAGAAGTGCGGGTTAAACTCCAGGTTGTCCTCGTCCAACTGAGGGGAAGGGTTTTGACCGAGTTTTTCCAGCGATTCAAGATCCCGCACGTGCTCACGCTGCTCACGGGCGTGGTCTTTGTCTGCAGCCTCCTGACCTTTGTCGTCCCCTCCGGCGAGTACGAACGCGAGACCCGGTCGGTCGGCGGACACGATCGGACCGTGGTGGTGCCCGACACCTACACCACCTTGCCGAAGCACTATTCAGGCAAGGGTCTGCTGGTCCAAGACAAGGTCGCGGGGCAGGCGAGCCCGGTGAGTCTCGAGGGTTTTCTCAGTGCTATTCCGCGCGGGATGGTGGAGGCGGCCGACATCATCTTCTTTATCTTTATCATCGGCGGCGTGTTCGGCGTTCTGCAGGCAACCGGCACCATCCCCGCTGTTCTGGGCTCCGTTCTCACCCGTCTCCGCTCGTCCTGGCGATTGCTCACCATCGTGCTCATGACCGCAATTGGGATCGGCGGTTCGACGCTCGGAATGGGCGAGGAGTTCATTCCGCTCGTACCGATCTTTCTGATCGTCGCCAAGGAGATCGGCTGTGACCGGGTTTTTGGCGTAGCCCTCGTGTACGTCGCCGGTGCGGTCGGCTTCGCCGCCGCCACCACCAACCCGTTCACCGTCAACATCGCCCAGGAGATCGCTGGGCTCCCGCTCAACAGCGCGATGTCGTTCAGACTCCTCTTCTTCGTTGCCTGCATGACGGTAACGCTGGTCTATATGCTCCGCTACGGCAGTCGAATCCGCCGCGACCCCTCGACGTCTCTCATGGCGGGCGACGACTTCGAGCTTCCGACCGACGATGTCGAGCCACCGGCGTTACGGCCGGCGCACGTGGTCATCCTGGTCGCATGCATCGCGATTTTCGTCTTCATCCTCTACGCAGTGCAGGAGATGGGTTGGTGGCTGACCCAGATGGCCGGAGGCTTCCTCCTCATGGGCCTTGTCGCCACCGCGGTCGCCCGGCTGCCGGTCCGCGAGGCGACCCGTGCGGCGGTGCGGGGAATGGAGGAAATGACGGTCGCAGCACTGGTCGTCGGCTTTGCCCGCGGCATCACCGTCGTGCTCCAGGAGGGCCAGATCCTGGATACCTTGATCTTTTCGGCCGCAGCGGTGCTGCAGCATGTACCACAGTATGTTGCGGCCGAGGGAATGTTGGTGTTTCAGGCAATACTGAATTTCTTCATTCCCTCCGGTTCCGGCCAGGCTGCAGTGACGATGCCACTCATGGCCCCGCTTGCGGATGTCCTGGGCTTGACGAGACAGACGGCAGTCTTCGCCTTTACCTGCGGAGACGGATTCTCCAACACCGTGATCCCGACCTCCGGCATTCTCATGGCTTCGCTCGCCCTCGCCCGAGTGCCCTATGACCGGTGGTTGCGTTTCATGGCCCCCCTGCTGTTGCAACTGTTGGCCCTCGCCGCAGTGTTCATGGCCGTCGCGGTCGCGATCAAGCTCTAACCAAAGTACACCACTGCGCAAGTACGCTCATATTCGGTCGCCGCTGCATCGCCCCTGCCGGTGCTTCGCTCCCTTGAAGTACCACTGGGTACGTCGGCGGTCGCGAAGCTCCGGCAGGGGCGCGCATCGACGTCCTCGATTATGACCGTACTTACGCAGCGGTGCACTAAGATGCACGTGATAACCTGTTTGTAAGGGTCATGGCCCATGAACCCATGGGTCCGGGCCGTCTTTCTGTGGTGATCTGGTCGAAATCGAGTGGCCGTATTTGGTGGGGTCCGACGATGAAACTGAACAGCGCCGATACACCCGAAAACGGGTACGTTACGGGTCTCACAAGTTTCGAGACGCCGGATCTCGAGATGATCGCCAAACGGCGTCTCCAACTGTGGGCGATGACCCTGTTTCTGCTCATCGTCGCCGTGGCTACGATGTCGCTGGCGATTTTCTGGGAGAAGGTCAGCCTTCCCATGTCATCGCCGCGTATTCTCATCTATCTCGGGGTTGTCCTGCTGGTGGTCCTTTTCAGCGTCTATGCGATCACCAAGGAGCTTCACCTCCGCGCGCACGCCGAGAAATTCATGGACGAACGCGTACTGGCGACAGCCCTCACCAACAGCCTGCGCGAGGCCAGTGTGGTCATCGAGTCGGGAGAGGAGACGATTCTCCACATTGACACGAAGCAAGTGCTGGAGACGGTCCTGAGCTGCTCGCTCGACCTCCTATGCGGTCAGAGCGGTTCGATCATGCTGCTGCACGATGAGCAGGAGTTGCGCACAGCGTGCACGAAGGGCGGAAGCGCCGCGGCCGACGCTCGCGTCAATGTCAGCGAAGGCATTGCAGGAAAGGTCGCGGCCACCCGGGAACCAGTCCTGATACGCGGACACTTCGATTGGACCCACTACCGGGACGAGGGGGACAGATCGCGCGCCACCAGCGCACTGAGCGTGCCGCTGACCAACGGCGAGGACCTCATCGGCGTACTCAACATCAACGCGAAACCGGAGCGCAGGTACTCGGAACGCGATCTCCGGGCGATGAGCCTGTTCGGCGCACAAGCCGGTTCAGCCATCGTCAATGTCCAGAGAATGGAATCGGAGCGCAAGGTCTCGCCTCACGCCGATTTTCAGGCGATGCATGACCCTCTCACGGGTTTGCCAAACCGTTCGCTGTTGCTCGACCGCGTCGGCATCGCCCTCGTTCGCCGCCGGCCCCCGGGCAGCGCAGTCGTCCTCCTGCTCCTCGACCTCGACGGATTCAAACGGGTCAACGACAGCCTCGGCTACTCGGCGGGAAACCAGGTCCTGATTGCCCTCGCGGAGCGTTTGCGAACAAGCGTCCGTGCCGGAGATTCAGTCGCCCACTTCGGCGGCGATGAGTTTGCCATTCTCCTCGATGCTGCCGATGGTGAGGAGGCGACCCGCGCCGCCAAACGCATCCTCGGTCACCTGTCAAAGCCCTTCCCGCTCGAGGGTCGCAAGGTGCGGTTCACGGCCAGTGTCGGCATCGCCCTCGAGCAGTCGAATGACTGCCTCCCGGAAGAGCTCATGCACAACGCTTTCACCGCCCTGCACACGGCCAAGGAACGCGGCAAGGGCGAGGTGGTGGTGTTCGAGCCATCGATGCACTCTACGGCGCTCAACCGGCTCGATCTCGAGCACGAACTGCGCCACGCCATCGAGCACAACGGGCTCGAAGTATACTTCCAGCCTTTGTTAGACCTCAAGAACCGGTCGGTGCACGGCTTCGAGGCGTTGGTCCGGTGGATTCATCCCGAAAAGGGGGTGATTTCCGCATATCAGTTTGTCCCAATGGCCGAGGAGGCCGGTCTCTTGCCCCAAATCGACCGCATGGTCCTGCGCCAGACCTGCGCACGGATCAAGGAGCTCAACTCGGAAATCTTCGCGGCAAACCCCGTCGCGGCTCATGTGAACCTTTCTCCTACCACGATCAGGGATCCAGATTTCGTGACCAATCTGGCCCAAGATCTGGAGGAGTCCGGGTTCGTTCCCCAGCAGCTCGTGCTCGAGATCACCGAAGGTGTGATGATGCACAATGTCGAACAGGCGGCGAGCAAGCTGCGGGCTGTCAAGTCGCTCGGTGTCCGCCTCGCCCTCGACGACTTCGGAACCGGCTATTCCTCACTCAGCTATCTGCGCAGCTTCCCGGTCGATGTCGTCAAGATCGACAAGATCTTCGTCGACGAGATCGAACATGACCGCGGGGCGGAGGCGCTGGTACAGGCCATCCTCAGGCTCGGCCTCGGTCTCACATTCGAGGTCGTCGCCGAGGGCATCGAGACCAAGGAGCAGCTCGAGAGTCTGATTGATCTCGGGTGCAGGTATGGTCAGGGATATCTCCTCGCGAAGCCGCTTTCCGGGCCTCAACTCACCGAGTTCGTCAAGCGTTTCGACAACCCATTGAAACACCTCTAACCGGCGCGCGCGCGGTATGGGCGGGTTCTTCCATGATACCCTGAGTATCGAGACGACCTCTCAAGGAAGGATCATGTTGCGGTTCGTCCTCAATGATAGACCGGTCGAGGCCTCAGCCAATCCCGGTCTGCCCGCGCTCGACTACCTGCGCGATGAGGCCAGGCTGACCGGGGTCAAGCACGCCTGCCGCGAGGGTGACTGCGGCTCGTGCGTCGTCCTCCTCGGTCATCTGGACAACGGCGCGATGAGCTACCAGTCGGTGACCTCGTGTCTGCTGCCGCTGGGAGCTCTCGAGTGCCATCACGTTGTGACGATCGAGGGGCTCAACCGTCGCGACCTCACCCCCTTCCAACGCGCGCTCGAGGTCGAGGGCGCGTCGCAGTGTGGTTTCTGCACCCCGGGTTTTGTGGTCTCGTTCGCCGGGTTCCTGCTCCGGGCAGAGGAATGGGACCTACAGGTCGCGATCGAGGCGATCGCAGGCAACATCTGCCGTTGCACCGGCTATGCCTCGATCGTTCGCGCCATGGCATCGACTCTCGATCGCATTCGTGACCGGGTCGATCCCGCGGAATCACGGATTCCGGCGCTTGTCCGCGAGGAGCTCCTGCCCGAGTATTTCCTCCGCACTCCCGATCTCCTGGCAGAGCTCGGGCCGCCGCCGTCGAAGGAGCGCCCAACGTCCTCGCAGGTGGTCGTCTCCGGCGGCACCGATCTCTATGTCCAGCGGCCCGACGAGCTCGTCACGAGTGACGTCTTCGTCGTGCCGCCGTCGGCCGAACCACCGATCCGGGTCGATGGCGGCCACATATATCTAACCGGCGCCGCGACCGCCGAGGACATGAAGACCTCGGGAGTGCTCGCGGAGAAGGTCGGCGGCCTCGACCGCGCCATGTCGCTGATGGGCTCCTTGCCGATCCGCCACCGGGCAACCATCGCCGGCAACATCATCAACGCCTCGCCGATCGGCGACATGACCGTCATCCTCCTCGCCCTCGACGCCGAGATCGGCCTCCAATCCAGCGAGGCTCTGCGTTCCCTGCCCCTGCGCGATTTCTTCCTTGGTTACAAGGAGCTCGATCGGCGCCCGGGCGAGCTGGTGGAATGGGTGCGCTTTCAAACCCCCGGAGATGGAGCGCACTTCAACTTCGAGAAGGTCAGCAAGCGAACCCACCTCGACATCGCGAGTGTCAACACCGCCGCCTCCCTGCGCCTCGATGGTGGACGGATCACCCACGCCTGCCTCGCCGCCGGCGGGGTGGCGCCGATCCCGATGCAGCTGCCGCAGACCGCGGATTTTCTGGTTGGCCGCGAGCCGTCGGCTGAAACCGCACTTGCCGCCGCGGCTTTCGCATGCGCGGAGGTGACCCCCATCTCCGATGTCCGCGGATCGGCGGATTACAAGCGTCTCCTCCTCGGACAGCTCGTCCTCGCCCACTTCAATGTTCTGTTCGGCGTCGAGGAGGGCCTCGTGACGGAGGCCACCGCATGAGCAACCGCGAGATCGGCCCGCACACCCGGGGAGAGTCCCTCTTCGTCGGCGATCTCCCCGACCCACCGGGACTGCTCCACGCGGCGGTGTTGGCCTCGACAGTCCCGCATGCACGAATCGTTCGCCTCGACACAACCCCCGCGACCCAGATCGACGGGGTCGCCCTCGTGCTCACC
>JAIVTZ010000252.1:0-5822 GCA_049188105.1 Deltaproteobacteria bacterium
TAACTCGTCCAGGGCCAGCTGCTCGGCAAATCGATGTCCGAGGCGGTCTTCCCCTGGCGGGGGACTCAGCCACCCACCGACAAGCTGTATCGTAACGACCTGGTGGTGCAGAAGAACGGCACGCGGCAGCTTCGCTTCACCGACGTGACAGAGGCCAGCGGTATCTCCGCCGACGGCTACGGGATGGGGGTCGCTACCGGAGATTTCGACAACGACGGGTGGGTCGATCTGTACGTCACCAACCTCGGCTCGAACCATCTCTATCGCAACCGCGGCGACGGGACCTTCGAGGATGTCACCGCCAAGGCCGGGGTTGACGATGAGCGATGGAGCACCTGCGCGGCCTTCGTCGACTATGATCGCGATGGCGACCTCGACCTCTATGTGTCCAACTACGTCGACTTCGAAACGGCGCCGACTCGCGAGTGCTACGCCAACAGCAGTGCCCGGGACTTCTGCGGTCCGGACGCTTACAACCCGGTCCCGGACCGGCTCTTCCGCAACCGCGGCGACGGCACCTTCGAGGACGTCACCATCGCCGCCGGCGTCAGCAAGGAGTTCGGCGCCGGCTTTGGGGTGGTCGCCGCCGACTTCAACTCGGACGGCTGGATCGACATCTACGTCGCCAACGACGGTGACCCCAACCAGCTCTGGCTCAACAACGGAGACGCCACCTTTGTCAACGAGGCACTGTGGGCCGGGGCCGCCATCAACTCCTCCGGCAAGGCCGAGGCCAGCATGGGGGTCGACGTCGACGACTTTGACGAGGACGGCGACAACGACATCTTTATGACCCACATCATGGAGGAGACCAACACGCTATTCGTCAATGACGGCACCGGCCTCTTCGAGGACCGTACCGCCGCCGCCGGACTTGCCTCGATCAGCCGTGGCAAGACCGGCTTCGGCACGGGTTGGTTCGATTTCGACAACGACGGATGGCTCGATTTGCTGGTGCTCAACGGTGCTGTGCGCGCGCTCACCGAGCGGGTCCGCGCCGGCGACCCATATCCCCTGGGGCAACCCAACCACCTCCTGAGAAATACCGGGAAGGGGAAGTTCGAGGTCGCGAGCGACCGTGCGGGAGCGAGCTTTAAGTTGATCGAGGTCAGCCGCGGCGCGGCCTTCGGTGATATCGACAACGATGGCGACACCGATGTGCTGGTGGCCAACAACAACGGGCCGACCAGACTCCTGGTCAACCAGATCGGCAACCGTAACCATTGGCTCGGCCTCAGGCTCCTCCTCGACGATCCGCTTCGCGACGCGCTGGGGGCGACGATCGAGGTTGTTCTTTCCGACGGCACGTCGCGGCACCGGCGGGTCCGCACCGACGGCAGCTTCTGCTCGTCGCGCGACCCCAGGGTGTTGGTAGGGCTGGGGAACGCGTCAGGCGTGAAGTCGGTCCAGGTGACCTGGCCGGACGGTCGCAAGGAGACCTGGCGAAAAATACCTGTCGATCAATACACGACCCTTCGCCGGGGGTCGGCACCACGGGAGAAGTAAATGAGGACTCGTACGACCTTGGCGTTCCTTTGCGGTTTGATTTCGTGTCTCATCGTTGGCCCCCTGGCGGCGGTGGACGACCCGCCGAACGCCCAAGAGGAGCCCGATATCACCGAGCTCAGAAAACAGCTCACCCCGGTGGTGGTCCCTGATTTTGGCGACCTCGACGTAACTGTGGCGGAACAGCTCCAGGAGGCGCGGCTCGAAATGGAGGCGGCGATCGCCGAGCCCGACGCCGACGTCGCACGCCTCACCGCTGCCTACGGCACCCTCGGTCAGCTCTACCACGCGTACGAGCTATTCGAGGTGGCCCAGGCCTGTTACTTCAACGCCAACTTCCTCACGCCGCAGGACTTTCGATGGCTTCACCTGCTCGCCGACGTGTCCCGCCAGCGGGGTGACCTCGAGGAGGCCGCACGCCTCTATGAGGGCGCCTGGTCGCTCCAGCCCTACGACTTCGCAGCCCTGGTGCGCCTCGGTGAGGTCTACCTCGAGCTCGGTCGACTTGAGGAAGCCGAGACGACCCTCCAATCTGCCCTCGCGCTGAGCCCGGGCTCGCCGTCGGCGATGGCCGGTTTGGGGCAGCTGGCCCTCGAAAGACGACAGTTCGGTGACGCAGTGATGTACTTCCAGGTCGCCCTGCGCGCGGCGCCGGAGGCGAACCGCCTCCACTACAGCCTGGCCATGGCTTACCGCGGGTTGGGAGACATGGACAACGCCCGCCGACACCTCGGGCTGCGGGGGACGGTCGGTGTCCGGCCGCCGGATCCGGTGGTCGATCAACTCGAGCTCCTCACCCGGGGCGAGCGGGTCCACCTGGTACGCGGACGGCTGGCCTTCGCCAGCGGCCGCTATCAGGAGGCGGCCGATGAGTTCGGTACCGCGGTGGCGGCCGATCCCGGAAGCGCTCGTGCACTCGTCAACCTCGGCACGGCCCTGGCCCAGCTCGGGGATCTCGACGGTGCGGTCGAGAGGTTTGAACAGGCGTTATCCGTCGATCCGGATCAGACCACGGCTCACTTCAACCTTGGAATCATCCTCGTGAACCGACAGCGGCCGGCCGAGGCCATCCCTCATTTGGATGCTGTCGTCGAGGACACCCCGTACGACGCCGAGGCCCAGCTTCTTCTCGCCCGCGCACTGGTGGCAACGGGAGATGACTTCTCGTCGCTCGAGCACTTCAGAAAGGCGGCCGAGCTCGATCCGGGAAGCGAGGGTGCGGTGCTCGGAGGCGCTGCCGCGCTGGTTCGGCTCCATCAGTACGCCCGGGCGATACCCGTGATCGAGGCCGGTCTCGAACGGATGCCCTCCAGCGGCAGCATTGCGTTCGCGCTGGCACGACTGCTCGCAGCCTGCCCTGACGCCGCGGTGCGTGACGGCGAGCGGGCCTACGAGCTGGCACAGCAGGTCTACAACGTTCAACCAATTCCCCGCCACGCCCAGCTCGTGGCGCAGGCCCTCGCCGAGCTCGACCGTTGCGACGAGGCAGCCGAGTGGCAGCAGAAGGTGGTCGATGCTGCGATCGAGGACGGCGCGACAGAGGCACTGAAGGCGTTGAAGTTGGACCTCGAGGTCTACAGCCAGGGGAAACCGTGCCGGATGCCAACGCGATGACGTAGGTCCCGAGGTTAGGGGGGATCCGTCGGCTCTGGATCTCCGGCGGCTTGTCGTCTCTGCGCGAAGCTGTGGACTTCGTCGGCGCTGATGCCGCGAAAACGGGTGATCTCGCCGCCGGGCCAGTGAACGGTTACATCTGCTCGACTGTCCTGGCCCAGGCCGAAGTACTGGGTCTTCGGATGCACCGAGAGATAGCCGGTGGTGCTGAGAACCTCCCGCCAGAGCCCGGAATGGTGCTCGGACGAGACCTCGATCACCGCACCCACGGCGTCACGGCTGCTCCCCGCCCCCGGATCACCGATCAGGCGAACGCCGAGCCAGTGGTTACCGCGCCCTTCCGCGTTGTTGCGGTAGAACACCGCCGGGCCGTGGAAGTTGTTGACCACCATGTCGAGGTCGCCGTCGAGGTCGAAGTCCAGGTAGGCGACGCTGCGCGAGTTGCCGAGTAAATCAGCGCCACTCTGTTCCGAGTCGTTCTCCAGACCGCCCTCCCGGTTGACGAAAAAGACGTTCGACTCGCGCTCGGCGACCGGGATGACGACGTTCCGCTTCTCCCCCCCGGGATCGCTGTAGTAGGGGTTCTCACTCGAGTAGAGGGCGTACTCGTTCATGCCGTTGACGCAGTAAAGGTCGTCGTCACCGTCGTTGTCGAAGTCGAAGAAGTCCGCGTCCCAGGACCACCCGGTCGACGAGCGACCCCGGCCCACGGCGTCCGACAGCGTGTACCCGGCCAGCGCGCCGTCGACGACCCGGGAGGTGAAGAGATCATTCGCCTCCACCACTCGGAGATGAGCCATGTTCTCCGGGTCGAAGGCCATCCTCGTCGAGGAGGAGGGGAGAACGTACTTCTGGTCCTTGTCCATGGTGACGATGTTGGAGATGTAGAAATCGGGGAAGCCGTCCCGGTTGAGGTCGGTGATGCCGATGTTCATCGTGTACGAAGGCTTGTTGGTTCCCAGACCGAGTGACACATCCTCGAATCGGCCGCTGCCGAGGTTTCGGTAGTAGCTGTTGACCCCGAAATCATTGCCGACGATCAGGTCCTCGCGGCCGTCGCGGTCGAAGTCGGCGTGTCCAACGGCCTGGGTCCAACCCGTGTTGGCGACGCCGCTGCCCGCAGTGACATCCTCGAAGCGCATTCCGCCGAGGTTGTGGAAGAGGCGGTTGGGAAGCCCGTTGGTGTTTCTCCTCGCGAGCGTCGGGAACACCCCGTGCGGGTAGTCCCCGAAGGATCCGAGGTAGAGATCGAGGAGGCCGTCGCCGTCGAAGTCGAAGGCCGTCGCCGGGCCGCCGATGTCGCCGCCGCCGCCGAGACCCGCTCTCTTCGTGACGTCGGCAAACTCGTGGCCGCCGAGATTGCGGTAGAGGCGGTGGTCGTCGCCGACGTAGGTGATGAGGATGTCCTGCAAGCCGTCATTGTCGAAGTCGGCGATGATCGGTTGCCGCGGCTCGCCCGGGCGCCCGTCCCGGGGACGGACCCACGCGATGCCGGCCCTTTCCGTGACGTCCACAAAGCGTCCGTCACCGCCGTTGAGGAACAAGCGATTTCCCGCTCCGCTCAACAGCAGGACGTCCGGGTCGCCGTCGTTGTCGATGTCCTCAGCCGCCACGCCTGCGCCGCCGAATGCGGGCGGGATGGCGAGGCGGGCGACGTTGCCGTCCTTGACCGCATAGCTGCGAATCAGGCGACTCAGCCAGTCCGCCGTGCGGTGCTCGAAATCGAGACCCACCTCGCGCGTTACATCCGTGAAGTACCGCCCCGACGGGGTGTGGGTTCCCGCGCTCGACACCACTCTCGATGGGATCACCTCGGGCGGCGGCAGACCCGCGTGGCCGTCGAGCATGCTCTGGATCCTCTGCAGCCCGGTGTCGAGGTGCTTGACGGTCAGATGTTCGGCGCCTTCCTCTTTCGCCATGTGACCCGCGACCCGAAGCGTCAGAACGCCGAACTGGGCTATCCCCTCTACGATCAGCTCGGCCGCAAACGGATCGGGTTCAACGGTGCCGGTAAACGTGCGGTCTTCGAGAGCCCACTTGAGGTAGAGCCAGTGCAGACCGCTGTCACGAAAGGCGTCAAGATCGTAGGACTCGACCACGATTTGCCCCTCGGTCGGGAACTGCGGGAAGAAGATCACGTCCTCGTAGGCGTTGACCTCGTGAGGCAGGATCTCTCCCAGGAACCGGCTGACATCTTCGACTCGGACCAGCCGGTGATTCGACTCGCGAGCGACCTTCTCGGAGCCGAGGAGACTCTCGGTCGCAAACCCGACCATCGCGTTGTTGAAATAATCCCTGAACGCCACTTCCTCCTCGGCGGCCGGCCATCGGTGGCGTGCGAAGTAGACCTGGAGGTTGCGCACGAACACGGCGTGGGAAATCTCGTTGTACTCCCTGTAGGAGGCGACCTTCTGCTCGATGATCGCCCAGGTCGTCGCGAAACCCTGCCCGGACGACTTGGTGTCGCTCCCGTCCGCGAGCATCGTGGGATGCTTCGTCTTCTGCCGGTGGTCCCGCAATGAGCGCCACGCATGCGCGAGCCTCTCCGCCGAGATCTCGCGCTCGTTCGCCATCCTCGCCTGACGGTCGGCCAGCTGTAAAGCGGCCAGGGTGTAGACGTCGAGGAGGTCTTTGAGAGCCCTGACACTTCCCTCGTCCAGGGGCAGGAGGGCGGTGTCGAGTGCGAGCATCGACTCCTGCTC
>JAIVTZ010000253.1:0-5816 GCA_049188105.1 Deltaproteobacteria bacterium
TTCAGACGGGCGTCCGGTGTGGACGCGCCGAGAAGGAAACTGGAATTGCTGAAAGGAGCCACCATGACACCGTTGCGCAAGGAGATGATCAAGCGACTGGAGCTGGAGCGCCTGTCCCCAAGAACCCACGAGGCCTACCTTTGGGCTGTTGCAGGGCTGGCAAAACACTACTCACGACGACCCGACCGTCTGTCTTCCGGGCAGATCCAGGACTACCTGCACCATCTTCTGGTCGAGCGGAAACTGGCGTGGAGCTCGTGCAACGTCGCGGCATGTGGTCTGTTGTTCTTTTACACCAAGGTGCTGAGATGGGACTCTCTACGGCTCGACCTGCCGCCGCGCACGCGGCTGAAGACACAACCGGAGGTCCTGACGCGGGGGGATGTGCGCCGCCTCTTCGCCGCGGCTACGAACCTGAAGCACCGTGCCGTGCTGATGACGACGTACGGCGGTGGCCTTCGAGTGAGCGAAGTGGTCAAGCTGAAGCTGGTGGACATCGACAGCGAACGTATGGCGATCCGCGTTGAGCAGGGGAAGGGCCGGAAGGATCGGTGGACGATCCTGAGCAGGCGACTGCTGCTGGAGCTTCGGTCCTACTGGAAGATCGACCAGCCACCCGTATGGCTCTTCCCTGGCAGAGACATCACCAAGCCGATGGCGCCGGGCACGGCACAGAAAATCTACTATAGCGCCAAGAAGGCGGCCGGTATCCGACGGGGCGCCGGCATCCACACACTGCGCCACAGCTTCGCGACCCACATGCTCGAGGACGACGTCGACTCGAGTCTGATCCAGGCGATGATGGGTCACGCCAGCATCAGTACAACGGTCAAATACCTGCATGTCAGCCACCGCCATCTGGCGAATGTAAAGAGCCCACTGGACACCCTGCTCGAAGATCGACCCGCCGACTCGTAGGCGGACGATGACATGCCGAGAGGCAGCCTCCTTGCCGGCACCACGCGCCGATTGGGAGGTGGCCGATATCTTCCGTCTTCACGGGCTCAGCTTCCGGCGCACGAAGCGCCTGTCGTTGGCTCAACGCAAGGTCATGCGCGCGATCGAGACCTGCCGGACCGCAGCATTGGGTGGTCACAAGGAGACCTGCACGGAGTGCGCCGAGGTGCGCTATGCGTACAACTCATGCCGCAACCGGCATTGCCCCAAGTGCCAGAGCCTGACCAAGGCGCAGTGGCTGTCAGACCGGACGTCGGAGCTCCTACCTGTGCCCTACTTCCACTGCGTGTTCACCGTGCCGCACGAGCTCAACCGGTTGGCCCTGGCCAACAAGCGTGTCCTCCTCAATATGCTCTTCGCCGCAGTCAGTCAGACGCTTCTCGAATTCGGACGCAACAACCTCGGAGGCAAGGTCGGTTTCACCATGGTGCTCCACACCTGGGACCAGCTGCTGAGACCACACTTCCATGTCCACTGCGTCATTCCGGCAGGCGCCCTGTCTGATGGCGGAGAGCGTTGGATCGCCGGCAGCTCGACGTTCCTTTTCCCGGTGCGCGCCTTGAGCCGGGTCTTTCGCGGAAAGTTCGTCGACGCGCTCGAGCGGGCTTGGGCCCAGGGCGAGCTGAATCCCCCAGGAAATGACGGAGCCGACAGCACGCCTCACGGCTTCGCCAACCTCGTCCAACGCCTCCGCACAATAGACTGGGTGGTCTACTCCAAACGGCCTTTTGCAGGTCCAGAGACGGTCCTCGACTACCTCGGCAGGTACACACACCGAGTGGCGATCTCGAATCACCGTATCCTTGACGTAAGCGGCGATCAGGTTTCCATCAGCTTTCGTGACCGACGCCATGACAACAAGCAGCGCACCAGAACCCTCGATGCACATGCCTTCATCACGCGCTTCCTGCTCCACATCCTTCCCGACGGTTTCATGCGGATACGCCACTACGGTTTTCTTGCCAGCAGGTGCAAGACCGAGAACCTGCGCAGGTGTCGTGTGCTCCTGGGCCAGCCCGCCGACTCGCCCCCGCGACCCAGGCTCACCGTTGCGCAGTGGCTCAAGAAGCTGCTCGACATCGACGTCAACCGCTGCCCGGCCTGTGGGAAAGGGACTCTGCTTCGAACCAAACTTCAACCAAGAGCTGGCACATTCCAGGAACCCGCGATGGACACTTCCTAGCCATGGCCTCCGCTGCCGATCGAGACTCGCACGGCGCCTGCCGCATGCCGTTGGCGTCGCCCGGTTGTGTGAACTGCGCACCAGCCATCGGCCGGCGCCCCCTACAGGCAAAAGTCACCCGCGCCAACTCGAAAATCACCCCCGGCTTGGCGAGAAATGTCCTCTCTCTCCCTGCCTATGCCCAAGAAAAACCATGCTGTCGCGACATCCGTCCGATTCAATCTCCATAGAAGCCTGAAACTCCCGAGCCAGCGGCTCAGTCCAACTGCGTTCTATCCATCATGGCTGCGAAAACACCGCGGCAGCAGCATCACGCCGTCAATCGTGATTGCCTCGCACCGTCAGATTTTGCGCTCGCCACGATGGATAAAACGCTATACGTTATGTGAAGCACGCGGTTATGTGGAGTAGTCAAGCCTATGGAGCCCGTAGTACGTTGAAAACAAAGTGGTTCTCAATCTCCAGGCCGAACAGATCTCCACATAATCAAAGGCCCTCAGCGGCGGTGGTAAGACACCGGCGGGGTGGTATGGGGCGGCGTCGGCGCGTTTTCGCCTCTCCATGCCTCTTTGCCAGGCTGAGAAGGCTGCCGGGTTATGTGGAGTGCCTCAGCTCGATCTGCATCTCTCGCCGCAGGATTCCTGCTTGAGGTACCGTCGACTCCACATAACCGCGTGCTCCACATAACATGTTCACGGTCTTGTGATCATCGACAACCCTTCGATTCCTTCCGAAGCCCGCCGAACGCCCGGAGAACTTCGCGCGAACTCCCTTGGCACCATTGTGGGTACGTTCAAGGCAGCCGTAACGCGAATGGCCCGGGTACAGGGCATCGTCAGCCGCGACCCGATCTGGCAACGTGGGTTTTGGGAACACATCGTGCGCGGACCCAAAGCCCTCGACAAAATCCGGCGGTACATCATTGAGAATCCCGTCCGTTGGCCATACGACAGCGAGAACCGAGATCGATGCGGACAGGACCCGTTCGATGCTTGGATCAGCGATCAGGGGGCCACGCCGCCGAAATAGATCTGCCGTGTCCCCGCGGGCGGCATATATGCCGCCCCTACGGAGCGCAGCAGGTCTGTCCCGCGAGGTAGCGGGCGAGATTGGCCTCGAGCTTCGGGAGTGTGTCCAGGTTGCCGTCCCAGGTCATCATCCGGATCACTTGCCTCTGAAGCCTGACGGCGTCAACGAACAGACCCGCCTCCGCGGAGGCCATGGCCAGAGTTTCGAGGCGGCTCGGCGTTGTCCCTGCGCGCAGGGTCCGCTTGGCAAGATCCAGCGCACGCTCTCCGTTCCGCACCTCGGGGTCGTCCGCTGTCGCGAGCAGGCGGGCCAGGTCGTGGAGGAGCTCGACGCTTTCGGGAATCGCCCGCCAACTTTCGTCCAGCAATTGAAGTGCTTCCCGCGAGCGCCCCATGGAGGCGAGGGCCTCGGCTTCGCCGCGTCGCGCACGCACGTTCGTTGGGTCTGCTTCGACGACCTGCCGATATGTCTCAGCCGACTCACCATAGCGGCCGAGCCGGTACAGCGCGGACCCGAGGTCGAGGCGGGCTGTGACGAGGTCGAGGCCGAGGGCGAGCGCAATTCGGTACTCCTCGACCGCCCGGTCATCGGTTCCGATTCGAGCCTCGATCATGCCGAGGTGATAGCGAACCTGGGCTTCGTCCGAGGGACCGAGGTTCAGCTCGAGGGCCTCGAGGTAGTGGCCTCGAGCCGTCTCCAGCTCGCCCAGGCGGAGGTAGGCGACCGCAAGGCGGGCTCGCGCCCCGTCGCCCTCGAGACCCAGATCGCAGAGCCGCTCGAGGTCCTCGATCGCCTCCCGGTTGCGGCGCAGAGCGAAATTCGTGCTCGACCTCGAGCGAAGTGCCCTGACGTTTCCGGGATCGATTTCGAGAACCTCTGAGTATCGATCGACCGCCTCGCTCGTGTTTCCCGTGTTCTCGAGAATGTATCCGAGCATCAGGATGGCTTCCACCATCTCCGGCGTCAGGGCAAGGGCCGCATCGACCTCGCGGCGCGCCTCGCCGAAGTCGCGCTGCTGGAGGCGAAGGCCTGCAACTGCGAGGTGGAGGCGGGCGCTCACCAGCCGATTACGAGCTGAATCCTCCTCCGTTTCGTCCAGACCCGCCGGCTCGCGCGTCAACATTTCGACCGTCTGGTGAATCCGTCCAACGGCCTGTGGTGAATCGCCGAGGTAGGCCGCCGAGAATAAGGCAAGGCTACGATCGTCGTGCTCCTCGGGGTTGGATGCCATCTCCAGGACGACGTCGGCGATGTTCTCCGTTTTCAACGGCTCGATCGCACCGAGCAGCGGATCGGCATACGCGATTTCTTTGTCGCCGCGTTGCTCCAGGTGCGCCCGCGCGGCTTCCATGTCGCCGAGTCTGCGGTAGGCGAGGGCCAGCTGATAGTGGACGATCGTTGCCTGGGGTTGCAACGTAAGAGCCTCGGTGAAATGTTCGACTGCCTCCTCGGGTCTGCCGAGAGCGCCGGCGGCTTTGCCCAGACCGCCGTGGGCGGCGGCCTCGAATGGGCTGAGCTCGAGGACGCGCCGATACTGCCGGTACGCATCCTCATTCTCGCCAAGCTTCAGGTGGAGCTCGGCGAGGTGGAGGCGCGCCGGGATGTCTTCGGGCCGGATCAGAAGCGCGCGCTCGTACGCCCCCTTTTCAAGCTCGGACTTGCCGACGATCCGGTAGATGAAACCGAGATAGTAGGGCCAGCGGAACTCGCTGGGCTTGAGCCGCTCGGCATTGACGAATGCGACCTCCGCCGCGTCCATCAGGTGATGGGCGAGGTAATAGGTGCCGAGGGTGCCATAAGCGTCGGCGAGTTCGCCGTCAGTGCCGGAGGTGTTGAGCACGGTTGTGCGCTCCTGGAGCTCCTCGAGACGGCGACGCGTCGCGTCCTCCATGGCCGACAGATCGGGAAGCGGAAGCGGCGTCAGTTCCGACCGCTCCACCGCCTCCGCCTGGAAAACCAGCAGGAGCGCCACAGTAAGGACCAACGATCTCCGCACGGTCGCCAAACCGTCACTCCCCGTTCTTTGCCGTCGAACCGGCCCCCCTGGTCAGGGTGGTGTAGCGATCGACGGCGATGCCGGGCCATACCTCCACCGCCCCGTCGGGCCAGTGGACCTCCACCCGATCGACGGTCGCGGCGGTCCCAAGACCGTAGAGCAACCTTGGATCGTTGGCGGATGCATAACCGCCATCGGTGCGGACCCGTCTCCATAGAACGGGCTTGCCCTTGCGGTGGACCCCGACCCAGGCGCCGATCTGGTCGCGTGGGGGATCGCCGGCCACGAGCCGCAGACCGATCCAATGGTTGGCGTTGCCGACGGTGTTGATGAGCAGACGCGCGCGGCCGTTGCAGTTCTCCAGCAAAACATCGGTATCACCGTCGTTATCGATGTCGCCGAAAGCGAGACCCCTGCTGACCTCGAGGAGCTCGAAGACCGAGCCCGCCGTCGCGGTCACATCCTCGAACTTGTTGGAACCGACGTTGCGAAACAGCTGGTTGGGCTGACTCATCGGAAACGGATCACCCTGGCGCACCAGGGCTTCAATGACGAAGACATCGCCGCTCGCGATCAAGAGATCGAGCAGGCCGTCGTTGTCGTAGTCGAAGAAGCGAACCCCCCAGCTCGTACGGTTGACGCTCGGCGGGC
>JAIVTZ010000254.1:0-5788 GCA_049188105.1 Deltaproteobacteria bacterium
ATTAGCTGTTCGCTCCTCACATGGACCCCGCTCTCACCGCAATGAGCTAACAGCTCCCGGCCCTGCCGGGCCGGTTCGCGTCAATCAAGCGACAGCCCGAAGTAGCGATAGACGTTGGCGCACGCCAGGCAGTGTCGCGCGTGCTTTCGCCACCGGTGGACGTACCGCGACCGCGGAGGGACCATCGCCAGGATCTCTGCGTTGACGTGGGCGCCGGTCGTGCTGACCGGTGGGACGCGCCGGTGGCGGGTGACGAAGTCGGTCTCGGCCGCGCGGGCGATGATCTCGTCCAGGGCCTTCCGCCCGCCCGGGTCTTCCGTCTTGCCACTCACGTGGTCATCCCTCTGTATTCCATCTCTCACCAGAGTGTAGCGCGAATCGAACCAGAACATTCCGTCATCGGGCACCGCGACGCACCCCTTCCGTTGTCCATTTTGTGAATTCCGTGGTTGAGGTCGCTCGGGAGAATGAGCGGGTTGACTCCTCCCCCACCTCTCTCATTAATATTTTTGTTTGATTCCTTTTTTCAAAACTGCCATGATTGATCGACAGCAACCGGAATAACCATGAGCTTGTCTGCCGGCGATCGCCTCGGACGCTATGAAATTCTCGCCCTCCTCGGGGCGGGCGGGATGGGTGAGGTGTACCGCGCCATACACCTCAAGCTCGAACGTGAGGTCGCGATCAAGGTCCTCCCGGGCGACCTCGAGGCCGACCCTGAACGGCTCCGGAGGTTCGAGCGCGAGGCGCGCGCCGCCTCCGCTCTCAACCACCCCAACATCGTCACCATCCACGACATCGACGAGCACGAGGGCCGGCACTACATCGCGATGGAGCTGATCGAGGGCCGGACCCTTCGGGAGATCCTCGAGGAAGGCGAACTCCCGCTGCCGCAGATCGTCTCGCTCACCCGCCAGATTGCCGAAGGCCTCGCCAAGGCCCACGGTGCGGGCATCATCCACCGTGATCTCAAGCCCGAAAACATCATGGTCACCGACGACGGCCTGGTCAAGATCCTCGACTTCGGGCTCGCCAAGCTGGCCCCTCGGGACGCCGACTTCGGGTCCGAGTCGCCCACGATGACCCAAACCACCAAGCACGGCGTGCTTCTCGGGACCGTGCCGTACATGTCTCCCGAACAGGCCGCCGGCCGTCCAGGAGACCAATTGTCAGATCAGTTCTCCTTCGGGGTCGTTCTTTACGAGATGCTCTGCGGACAGCGCCCGTTCCAGGGAACGTCGGCGGCGACCGTGCTCAGCGCCATCCTCCGCGACACCCCGGTCGAGCCGCGCAAGCTCCGTCCGGGGACGCCGAAGGAGCTCGCATCGGTCGTCGGCCGCTGCCTCGAGAAGGAACCACAGAATCGATTCGAGTCGAGCGCCGATCTGAGCGATGCGCTCGTTCGCTGCGGGGATCTAACACAGGTTTCCGCCGGGCGCACTGGGCTGACCGTGCGTTGGCGGGCGGCGGCGGCACTGGTCGTGGTGCTGGTGATCATCGCCGCGGTGGTCGCGTGGCTTTGGTTCCGCGGTTCGCGCGCACGCTGGGCACGGAGTGAGGCGATGCCCGAGATCACCCGCCTCACCGAGTCCGGTGAGCTCTACGAGGCGTATCGCCTCGCGCTCGAAGCGGGGCAATACCTCAGCGAGGACAGCGAGCTGCAGGGAGTTCTCGACCGCATCACCCTCCCCGTTTCGGTGATCACCGACCCCCCGGGCGCCGACGTCTTCGTCAAGGGATACACGACCCCTGAGGCGCCCTGGGAGCACCTGGGCCGAACCCCCCTGGAGGAGGTTCGCATCCCCTACGCCCTGATGCGATGGAAGATCAGCAAGGAAGGGTTCGAGGATTTCGAGGGCGCTCCGATGGGCACAGGACCTCTGACAGCGCTTGCGAGCGGGTTCCCCCTCGATCCGACCGGCACGCGGCCAGCGGGCATGGTGTGGGTGCCGGGCGGCCCCGTCGAACGGCCCGAGTTCGGCGGAGTGACGCTTGAACCCTACTGGATCGATCGCTTTGAGGTCTCGAACCGGCAGTTCAAGGAGTTCGTCGATGCCGGCGGATATCGGAATCGGCAGCACTGGACCGAGCCGATGGTCGATCAAGGCCGAGAGTTGACCTGGGAGGAGGTGACGGACCGGTTGCTCGACACGACCGGCCGCCCCGGTCCGGCAACGTGGGAGCTCGGCGCCTTTGCCGAGGGCCGCGAGGACCATCCCGTCGGCGGCGTCAGTTGGTACGAGGCGGCCGCATTCTGCTCGTGGGCCGGCAAAACGTTGCCGACGATCTTCCATTGGCATGGCGCCACCGCCCAGGATCAGTTCACCGACATCCTCGATCTGAGCAATTTCGGGACCGACGGTCCGGCACCGGTGGGCAGCTTCGCGGGTCTCGGCGACTACGGGACCTTCGACATGGCTGGCAACGTCAAGGAGTGGTGCTGGAACCTCTCCGGCGACAAACGCTACATCCTCGGCGGCGCCTGGAGCGACCCAACCTACTCGTTCAAGGACCTCGACGCGTGGCTGCCCTTCGAGCGCCTGCCGACCCACGGCTTTCGATGCGTGAGGCTCTCCGGCCCGGCACCTGTGGCTTTGCTCGAACCCGTGACTCCCAGGTTCGCCTTTGGCATGGACGCACCCGTCTCTGACGAAGTCTTCGAAGCCTACCGCAGACTCTTCGCATACGACCAGACCCCGCTCGACGCCGAGGTCGAATCCGTGGACGACTCGGCGCCGTACTGGCGGAAGGAGGTCGTTTCGTTCGATGCGGCCTACGGCGACGAGCGGGTCACCGCCCTTCTCTTTCTGCCACGCGATGCGACGCCTCCCTACCAGGCCGTGATCTGGTTCCCCGGCGACGATGTCTTTCTTTCACGTTCGGCGGACAGCCTGGCGTCTTCGTATCTCTTCGATTTCGTACCCCGCAGCGGTCGGGCCCTCGTCTACCCCATCTATCAGGGGATGTACGAGCGGTTTGCACCGGGCAAGCTGGCGCCGAACAAGCTGCGTGATCTGACGGTCATGTGGTCAAAGGACCTGGGCCGAACCATCGATTACCTGGAAGCGCGAGAGGACATCGACCACACGAATCTCGCCTTCTACGGTTTTAGTCTGGGCGCCAACTACGGCCCGGTGTTCGATGCAATCGATGGTCGGTTTCGAGCGGCTGTTCTCCTCTCCGGAGGCCACTACGGGGAAGTCCCGCCCGAGATTGACGTGGTCAACTTCGCCCCACGGTCGCGGGTCCCAACCCTTATGATCAACGGCAGGGATGATTATCTGACCCCGGTCGACTCCTTCCAGCGACCATTCTTCGAGCTGCTTGGGGCGCCCCCTGAGGACAAGCGCCACGCCCTCCTCGACGGCGGGCACCTCCCACCCGACCGGCGCGCGATCATCCGCGAGGTTCTCGATTGGCTCGATCGCTATCTCGGGCCAATCACAAGCTCGGCCGCCGGCGCGGATGGCGATTGAAAAAATCTTCGGGAGCATCGTCTCGAGCGATCCGGCGATTGGTGGAAAGTTGCAGGCTGAACCACCTGCAATATTCAATATCGAGTTCGCCCTACGTCGGACGAAACAGGATCAAGACGTGCGGGCGAGACGCCCGCACCACAAAAACATCCGTGCCCGGATTGTGGTGCGGGCGTCCCGCCCGCACATAGCCGATGCCGGCCAGATAGGCAAACCGATCCTGAGAGCCATGCCGATGTGGCTTTCGCTGGTGATTGGACCCATCGTCGGAAGCTCCTTCAATTCCGCCCCCGTCGCGGTTCTCTTCGTGGTGCCGGTCAAGCTCGCGTTCCACGTCCTCGGCCACTTCCAAGAGAACGGGATGTTGGCTTTCGATGAGGTAGAGTCGGAACCCGTACAATCGTGATCGCCTGAAACCTGGACAGAGGGAGATATTCAGATGCGATGCATGCTTCTTCTCACTGTATTTCTCATCGCCTGCCAACCGGCAGCTCATCATCAGGAGTCGGAATTCGCCCTCCCCGAGGGCATGGTGGTCGACCTCAGCCATTCCTACGATCGGGACACGGTCTACTGGCCGACCGCGGAGGGCTTCGAGCTCACGGTGGACTCTGAGGGGATGACCGACAAGGGCTACTACTACACCGCCAACAGCTTTTGCACCGCCGAGCACGGCGGTACTCACATCGACGCTCCGATCCACTTTGCCGAGGGACAGAACACGGTCGACGAGATCCCGCTCGACCAGCTCATGGGCCCGGCGGTGATACTCGACGTCTCGGATCGCTGCAAAAAGGAACCCGATTATCAGATCACGACGTCGGATTTTGAACGGTGGGAGGCCGAGCACGGGCCCTTGCCCGACGGGGTCATCGTGCTGTTGCGAACTGGATATGGGAAGTTCTGGCCCGACCGGGTGCGCTACATGGGCACCGACCGCCGCGGTCCCGAAGCGGTGGCCGAGCTCCATTTCCCGGGCCTCCACCCGGATGCGGCACGTTGGCTCGTCGCCAACCGCTCGATCAACGCCATCGGTCTCGACACCCCGAGCATCGACTTCGGCCAATCCACCCACTTCGAGTCGCACCAGATGCTCTTTGCGGCCGATATCCCGGCGTTCGAGAATCTCGCGAATCTCGAGGAGCTACCACCTACCGGATTCGTGATCATCGCCCTGCCGATGAAGATCGCGGGCGGCAGCGGCGGACCCCTGCGGATCGCCGCGATCGTGCCGAACGTCCAGTTCAGGGAGATGCCCTAGCCCATCCGCATCATCGAGTGCTCGTTGTGTCCTGAAACGGTAGTATTCACCTGTCGGTGTCAACAGTGAAAAACAAGCGAACGCGTCTCGGAGTGCTGATCGCGCTGGTCGTGGTCCTTGCGACCGGGTGCGCTTCAGGGAAGCGCGACCTCACGGCCCGCGACTACTGGCCGAGCGGCGCCAGGTGGAAGCAGTCGACGATGCAGGCGCTGAAGAGTCGCGGGACCTGGGTGCCTCTGCTCGGGGCGGCGGTGGTGAGCATCGACCACTGGGATCAGCACATTTCCGAGTGGGCGGTCGAGAACACCCCGGTCTTCGGTTCGACCGACCATGCGCAGGAGGCCAGCGACAACCTCAGGACCGCCACGACCCTGGCCATGGTCGGCACCACCCTGGCGATCCCCAACGGAGCGGGGGCGTGGGAGACCAGGCCGGAAAGAATCGTGCTCGATTTCCTGACCGTCCAACTCAACAACAGCCTGACCAGCGGGCTCAAACGCCTCACGGATCGCGAGCGGCCGGATGGGGTGGGCAACGACAGCTTCCCCTCGGGCCACAGCTCGCAGGCCTTCGTCCAGACAGAGTTGGCATGTCTGAACATCAATGGCATGAGGGGTCTCTCCGAAGGCTGGAAGATCGCTTTGAAGACCTCCTTTCGGGCGATGGCCTGGGGTACCGCGTGGGCTCGCGTGGAGGGTGGCAGGCACTATCCCTCGGACGTTCTCTTCGGGGCGGCGCTCGGCAACTTTGTCGCCATCTTCGTCCACGATGCGTTCTTGCCCGCCGATTCGAGGACCCGGGTCACGGCCGCCATCAGCCGGCGGGAGGTGTCGTTCTCGGTGGCGCTTTCATTCTGACCGGCATTGCCAGCTTCGGCGTCGCCACCCTCGCTTGAAATGCAGGTTACACCTCGACGCTGGACCCTGTCTGGAAGCGGTGCAGGCTCTCCCCCATCACGCCCTCGAGAACGCCGTACGCCTTCTCGCCCGTGCAGTGGCCGGAGTAGACGGGCCCCTGCACCTTCTCCATGATCTGCCGGCCGATCTCTCGG
>JAIVTZ010000255.1:0-5779 GCA_049188105.1 Deltaproteobacteria bacterium
TGCAGGACACCCATGGTGTCGAAGCCTCCCAGCAATCGCGACAGGACGACCGCCCACCCCATGTACGAGAACTTCAGGGTCATGCCGGTCAGGGCGAGGGTGAAGAAGGAGAGCAGCATCGTCAGGTGCATCAGCCGATGGGTGAGGGAGAATCTCTCGTAGAGTCGCTCCTGCGGCGCTTCCTTGTGCATCACCCACTTGTCGCGGGTGCGCAGCAGCCGCCACAGCCAGGCCAGGGTGTGGAGGATGGCGAAGGTCATGGTGCTCGCCAGGAGCGTGGTCATGAACCAGAAGGAGTAGAAGAGGAAAGGGTACTTGTCGGGATCGTGGTGGGTGGCGTGGGTGAGGTAGCCGGCGAACTTGCGGTGCGCGCCGGGGTGGCACTTGGCGCAGGTGTCCACCACGTTGTCGTGGCTCAAGGTTGAGTTGGGATCGATCGGGGGCAGGATCTCGTGGGTGCCGTGGCAGTCGTAGCACTTGGCCGCGCCCTCCGAGCCCAGCCGCGAGACCTTGCCATGGTAGGTGTCGAAGAAGGTCTCCGCTTCGCTCTCGTGGCAGCGTCCGCACTGGTTCATCATCGCCAGGCGGAAGCCTGCCGCGTCGGTGCGCGAAATGGTGTGCGAGGTGTGACAGCTCTCGCAGGTCGGCAGCTCGTGGTCGGTCTCGGTGTTCCCCGGCCAGTGGACGCTGGTGCGGAAAATTTCCTCGATGCCGTGATGGCAGGTGCCGCAAGTTTCCGCGACGTGGGCGCTGTTGACCGACGACTCGGGATCGTCCGCGGGAAGCTCGCTGTGCGCGGTGTGGCAGTTGGTGCAGGTCGCGGAGACCACCAGCCCGGCCTCGATCAGCCCCCTGCCGTGGATGCTCATCTCGTAGCTGCCGACGATGTCGGGGATCTCCGACTCGATCCTCCTCGCGGCCTTCTCACCCTGGCGATGGCAGGTACCGCACAGATCCGGGACGTTCCGGGGATAGGTCCGAGAGGTCGGCAGGCGCTTGCTCTGGGTCGCATGTTTTTCGTGGCAGTCGAGGCACTTCGGAGCATCGGGGTCGCCCGCCGCGAAGAGAGAACCGTGGATGCTGAGGTCGTACTTCTGCACGACTTCTGCGTGGCAGGTGCTGCAGTCCACGGGCCGGGTGATCGTGTCGCAGGCCCGCTCGTGCGATGGGGTCACCTGCGTGTGACACTGGGCGCACGCCGTTCCGGCATGGGAGGCGATGTCGTACGCGGTCTCGTCGACGAACAATGAGACCACCTCACCGTCGCGCTCCATCTCGAGCTCGGTATCGGAGTGGCAGCGCATGCAGTTGCGGTTCGCCGCCCCAAGCGCGGTCAGCAGCTCCCGGCGGATCTTGTGCGGCTGGTGGCACTCGACGCAGGACGGGATCTGGTGCGGTTGCTCTTCCCACAATCGTCCTTCCACGACTTTGACGTGCACCTCCTCGATGCGCGAGTGGCAGACGGTGCAGGTGGCGGCGACGTTGTCGCGGTGGATGCTCGACCGGGGATCGGTGTGCTCGAGGATGTCGTGCGAGGTGTGGCACGAGGTGCAGACCGCGGTGACCGACAGCCCTTTCTTGAACAAGCCCTCACCATGAATCGAGAGCGAGTAGTTCTCGAGGATCCGGTCCTGGGGGATGTCGTGGGTCTCGGATACCTCCGTTCCCTCGTGGTGGCAGCGCCCACAGAGGAGAGGAACGTTCATGGTGGATGTCGGCGAGGCGGGGTTCGTACGGGGCAGGATCGCGTGGTGCTCGTGGCAGGTCACGCAGCTCGGCGCCAGGGCGTCACCCGCGGCCGCCGCCCGCCCGTGCAGGCTCCGCCGGTGCTCGGCCGTCTGCCGCACGTGGCAGGTTCCGCAGATCGCGACCTCCTCCTGCTCGCCCTGCGGCGGTTTCGCGGCGTGACCCGAGTGACAGCTGACACAGCTCGCGGCCGGTCCGTTGCCGGCGCTGCGCGCGTGTGGGCTCTTCGCGACCTGGCGCAGCTCCCTCGCGTGGCAGCGGCCGCACAGCTCTTCTGAACGCGCGGAACTCACCGGCGCCGCCGGGTCGTCCGGCGACAGCACGTTGTGTGCGCCGTGACAATTGATGCATTTCGCGGCGGGCGAGTCCTTGTCCTCCGCCCACGCTCCGTGAGGGCCCGCCGCGAGCTCCTCCCCCACGTCGTCGTGGCACATCGCGCAGTCGACCGCCTCGAGCTCCTCGTCGTGCGGCAGCTCCACACCGTCGAGATCCATGTGGCAGTCGATGCATCCGAATTCCGAGTGGACGGATGCGGCAAAGGCCTCGGGATCTATGAAGACCGGGACCTCGATGCCGTGGCGCTCGCCCACGAGCTCCGGGTCCTCGTGGCACATCAGGCAATCGTCGTTACCCTGGGCCGTCGCGGGCGTCGCAAAAATCAGAATCGCCAACGCGACGCCGCCGATCGCCGCCAGCCACCTCGTTCGACCTTCACCGTGTGCCCCAGGACGCGACACCATGCTCTCCTCCATACGCGGACATCCGCGGACCTCGCTGCAATGTATCTCTATGTGACGAAATATTCAAGATCAGTAATCTACCTGATATTGAGACAGATCATCATCACGAGCACGCAAGCCCGCATATCTCACTCGTGTCATTTGACGAGTTGTCCATATCTTGATGGAATGATAGGATCCCCTCGTTTTGGGATCCCGTGATCCGAATCGAAGGAGGATGACTCGTATGGCAGCAACAGCAGATGGTCGCAAGAAGTTCTTCGGGCGCCTGTTCAACTACGCAAACAACGGCCTCACGATCGCCGGCCTCGTGCTCACGACGTTATCGGGCCTCCTGATCATCGTCTTCGTCATCGCCCAGCTGTGGGGAGGTCTCGACAACCCCTACATCGGGCTCTTCGCGTACGTCTTCCTTCCCGCGATCTTCGTCCTCGGTCTGATCGAGATTCCGATCGGCATGTGGCGGCGGCGCCGCAAGCTCATCAAGGAAGGGGCCACCGAGGAAGAGCTCACCACCTTTCCAAAGCTCGATTTCAACGATCCCAATATGCGTCGCTTCGCGACCATCGTCATCATCATGACCGCACTCAACACCGTCATCCTCGGCGCGGCCTCGTTCTTCGCCATCGAGGAGATGGAGACGGTCAGTTTCTGCGGCGAAACCTGCCACACGATCATGCAGCCGGAGTTCACCGCGTACCAGGATTCGCCGCACTCCCGAGTGGCTTGCGTCGAATGTCATATCGGCCCCGGCGCATCGTGGTTCGTGAAGTCCAAGCTCGATGGCTTGCGCCAGGTCTGGCACACCGCCCTCGGCACGTATGAGCACCCCATCACGACCCCGCTCCATACCCTGCGCCCGGCGCGTGAAACCTGCGAGCAGTGCCATTGGCCCAACAAGCACCACGGCGACAAGCTGCGGATCTTCTCGAGATACGGCACCGACGAGGAGAACACCCCCTCGTACACGGCGATGCTGCTGCGCACCGGAGGCGGCAGCCTCGACATCGGACGCGCCGGTGGGATCCACTGGTGGCACATTTACTCCGACAACCGCATTCGGTTCGTCTCCCCCGACGAGAGCCGCGAGGAGATCGTCTGGGTCGAGCTCACGACCGCTGACGGCGAAACCCGCGTCTACACCCGCGAAGGCGACGAGCTGCCGCCGCAGGAGACGAGAGACGCGGCCCGCATCATGGACTGCATCGACTGCCATAACCGGCCGACGCACACCTTCCATCCTCCCGGCAAGGCGATGGACTGGATCATCGACACCCACCCGGATCTCGTCGATCTGCCCTTCTACAAGCGCCAGGCCATCGCGGCGATAGAAGGCAAGTACGATTCCCACGCGGCAGGCATGGCCGCCGTTCAGAACGCTGTCGCCGATTTCTACGCGACCGAGTATCCCGAGCTCGCGGCCGGAGATCCAGAGCTCGTGGCGCGGGGCGCCGAGTGGGCCGCTCAGGCCTACGGCAAGATCGTGTTCCCGGCGATGGACACCAATTGGGAAACCCATCCCAACAACATCGGCCACGACGATTTTCCAGGGTGTTGGCGGTGCCATGACGATGAAATGTCGACCTCAGACGGCAAGTACACCATCCCGATGGACTGTGAGACATGCCACATCTTTCTCGTCGAGGACAGTCCCGAGTATCCCGATTTCGCATATGCGCTCGAGACCGACTGACACCGAATATCGCCAGCGCGCTAGCCACATATCTCACCACATCGCGGGCCGCAGTATCGAGGTGGTGAGATATGCGGGCTAGTTCCCGTCCGAAAACGGCGCTTTTCGGCAATCTCGGCGTCGATCTTCGGATTTCCTTGTGCGGCGTACAGGAGTACGCCTCCGCACAAATCCTTGATCTCCTGGACCTTGCACGAAAATCGCTCGTTTTCGCATCGGGAACTGCGCCGTCCCCACCGGAGTTTCCGGATGGGAACTAGCCCGTCTTCTCACCGGGTGTCTACTGCGGGCGGTGAATGGCAGCCATCTGCCGTGCTTTTCGCATATTGTGCTACTCGGGCGGGGCGGCGAGCCGCGCTGCAGCCGTGCGCAGCGCGTCGGCGACGGCTTCGAGATCGCCCAGACGTTGCGAGATCACGGCAAAAAGCTCCGCAGGGGTGACCTCGTCGTAGTGGTGGGTGAGCCGGTTGCGATAGCCGGCCATCTCCACGAAACGGGCGGCGAGCGAAAGGTCGTCTACGAGGCCGTGATCACACGCGCGCTGGGCCACCTCGCGGTATTCGAGGCTACCGACGCCGACACCCTTCGCCAGCAGGTGGCGGGTCACATCGAACAACGCCTCGAGGCCGCGGCGCAGGGCCGCATCCGCAGCCAGGATATTGCGCCGGTCCGAGGTGAACTCGTCGACATCCGTCTGGGGAAGCGACCGGAGGTCCTCCAGGCTCTGCTCGACGAGCAACAAGCGGTCACGCACGATCTTGAGGTCGACCGAGCCGGGTGTCATGAGGTCGAGACTCCGAATTCCTCCAACTCCAACTGGCGCTGAAAGGGAAGCAGGTCCGCCGCCCGACGCATCACGTCCAGCTCTTTCTCGTCGGCGGCCGTACTGTCACAGGTGGCTATCCGCTCACCCTGCATGGCGGCGAACCGGAACAGCGGGTCTACCTGATCCAGGGGAACGAGATCAACGCGCAGCGGCGCAAACAGGTCCTCCAGCGCCGCCTGCAACGCGCCCAGACGAGCGGCGGCAACAACACCGTCCCGACCAAAGACCCCCACATCGAGATCGGATCCGGCTTCGTCCACCATCTGTCCTCGAATCCGGCGCCCACCATCTTCGGCGCGCGACCCGAATAGGTAGATCGAGAGCAGCCCGTACTCGGCACAGATCGCGTGGAGTCGAGTGATTCGGTCCATGCAACGAGTATAGCCCCCGCGTCCTGTCACAGCCCACTTTTCCAACGTCGATACATCAATCACCCTTCATACTTGTCGCCGGGCTCGACGCGGACTACGATGCGCTTCGGCGAGTAGCGGCTGGTCGAGGGCCCGAACTCATAGTCGAGAGTCCGAAGGAAATCCGCAAAGCACTCGACCTCATCCTCGTGTTTTTCCTGCCAGACGACCTCGCAGACCTCGACACCCTCTCTCACAGCAATTCGGGCCGTCGACCGGAGGGTCGCCGCCCCGAATTGCAATTGGTGCCGGAGGAGGGGATCGAACCCTCACGAGGATACCCTCAGGGGATTTTAAGTCAGTTAACTTCCTCTATTGGCCACAACACTGGACATGCCTCACCACGCTGGACAACTAGCAAATA
>JAIVTZ010000256.1:0-5778 GCA_049188105.1 Deltaproteobacteria bacterium
ACGTGGATCTCGGTGATGGTGCCGGCGGCAGTGGCCGGCACCTCGACCGAGGCCTTCTCGGTCTCGACCTCGATCAGGCTTTGGTCCACGTCGATGCTGTCGCCGACCGCCACCAGAACGGCGACCACGTCGACGCTGTCGACGCCTTCGCCGAGCTCGGGGAGATTGATCGTAATTGCCATATCGTCTCCGTCAGACCGTCACCGGGTTCGGCGCTTCGGGATCAATCCCGAGCTCGGACAGTGCGCCCGCCACCACTTCGCGATCGACGAGCCCCTCGCCCGCGAGCTGGCCGAGGGTCGCAACCACGATGTGGGCGGCGTCAATCTCGAAGAAGCGGCGGAGGGCGGCGCGGCTCTCCGACCGTCCGAAACCGTCGGTGCCGAGAGCGACCGGGGCTTTCGGAAACCACTTGCCGATGGAGTAGGGCAGCGCCTTGACGTAGTCGGTGGCGATCACGTAAACGCTGTCGGTGTCGTCCAGACACTGTCGGATCCACGGCGTTCGGTGATCCTCGTCGCGGTGCAGCCGGTTGAAGCGGTCGCAGTCGGTGCCGTCCATGTAGAGCTCCTTGAAGCTCGTGATGCTCCAGACGTCGGCGGCCACGTTGTAGCGCTCGCCGAGGATCTCCTGGGCGCGCAGCGCCTCGTTGAGGATCGCGCCGCTGCCGAAGAGGTGGGCACGCAGCTCGGCCTGATCGTTGCCCGATGGACGGAAACGATACATTCCGCGGAGGATGCCCTCCTCAGAGCCCTCGGGTTGGGCGGGCATCGGATAGGGTTCATTCTCCACGGTGATGTAATAGAAGATGTCCTCCTGCTCGACGTACATGCGGCGGATGCCGTCCTTGATGATCGCCGCGAGCTCGAAGGCGAAGGCCGGATCGTAGGCCTTGAGGTTGGGCACCGGGTAGGCGAGGAGGTGGGAGTTGCCGTCCTGGTGCTGGAGGCCCTCTCCGTTCAACGTGGTGCGCCCGGCGGTACCGCCGATCATGAAGCCGCGGCAGCGCATGTCGCCGGCCGCCCACACCAGGTCGCCGATTCGCTGCATGCCGAACATGGAGTAGAAAACGAAGAATGGGATGGTGTTGATGCCGTGGGTGGCGTGGGCGCAGCCGGCGGCGATGAACGAGCTCATCGAGCCCGCCTCGGTGATGCCCTCCTCGAGAAGCTGGCCGTCCTTGGCCTCGTGGTAGTACATGAGGGTGTTGGCGTCCACCGGTTCATAGAGCTGACCGGTGTGAGAGTAGATCCCGATCTGCCGGAACAACGACTCCATCCCGAATGTGCGGGCCTCGTCCGGAATAATCGGCACCATCAGCTTGCCAAGCTGCTTGTCCTTGAGGAGCTTGGTGAGAATGCGTACGAAGGCCATCGTGGTCGAAATCTCTCGTCCGTTCGAACCCTCCGAGAACTCTTCGAATACCGAGTCCGGCGGCATCGCGAGGGGTTCGCAGCGCACGCCGCGGGAGGGCAGGGCGCCGCCAAGCGCGGCGCGGTGCTCCTGCAGGTAGATGAGCTCGGGGCTACCTTCAGGTGGCCGATAAAAGGTCGCCATACGCGCTTCGTCGTCCGACAGCGGGATGCCGAAGCGGGTCCGAAACTCGAGCAGCTCCTCCTGGTTGAGCTTCTTCTGTTGATGGGTGATGTTGCGACCCTCGCCGGACTCGCCGACTCCATAACCCTTGATCGTGCGCGCCAGGATCACCGTCGGCGAGCCCTCATGCTCGACCGCGGCTTTGAACGCGGCGTAGACCTTGGCCGGATCATGGCCGCCGAGACGGAGGCGTCGCAGCTCCTCATCCGACATGTTGGCGACCATTTCCAGCAGCTCGGGATACTTTCCGAAGAAATGCTCGCGGACATAGGCGCCGGAGGAGGTGGAGTACTTCTGGCTCTCCCCATCGACGACCTCGCCCATTCGCCGAACCAGCAGACCGTCGTCGTCCCTGGCCAGCAGCGGGTCCCAATCCTCGCCCCAGATCACCTTGATGACGTTCCAGCCGGCGCCGCGGAAGTGTCCCTCGAGCTCCTGGATGATCTTGCCGTTGCCCCGGACCGGGCCATCGAGGCGTTGGAGATTGCAGTTGACCACGAAGATCAAATTATCGAGATGCTCCCGGCCGGCGAGGGAAATCGCGCCGAGGGCCTCTGGCTCGTCGGTCTCGCCGTCGCCGAGGAAGGCCCATACCTTGTGGTTTGACAACGGATGAAGGCCGCGGTCCTCGAGGTACTTGTTGAACCGTGCCTGGTAGATGGCCATGATCGGTCCCAGACCCATCGAGACCGTCGGGAACTCCCAGAAGTCCGGCATCAGCCAGGGGTGGGGGTAGGACGAGAGACCGCCCTCGTGACCGTCGCGCAGCTCGCGGCGGAAGTTCTTGAGAAGATCTTCCGACAGTCGGCCCTCGAGATACGCGCGGGCGTAAATGCCGGGGGAGGCATGGCCCTGGAAGTAGACCTGGTCGCCGTCGTAGTGCTCACCCTTGCCGTGGAGAAAGTGGTTGAACGCCACCTCGTACAACGTGGCCGCCGAGGCGTAGGTGGAGATATGGCCGCCGATGCCGTCCTCCTCGAGGTTGGCCCGCACGACCATGGCCATGGCGTTCCAGCGGACGAGGCTCTTGATGCGCCGTTCGATCTCTCGACTGCCGGGGTAGGGGGGCTGATCGGAGACGGGGATTGTGTTGATGTGAGGTGTGGTGGCCTCGAACGGGATCTCGACGCCGGCCTTTGTGGCGTGGATCTGGAGATCCTCGAGGAGCCTCCGCACCCGCTCCGGCCCACCGTGGTCGAGCACCCAGTCCAGGGACTCGAGCCACTCCCGTGTTTCGACGGCGGTTATGTCGTTCGCAGATTCATCACTCATGAAAACCTCGCGGATATGGTTTCGGTATCGGGGCTCGACACCTGTTGGCGCGGCCTTTCAAGACACAACACACAATAACGCGACGGTGTTTCAATCACAACGAAATTTTAGCTGACACACACCCGCCGGCGCAGGCAACGAGTTTTGAGTTATGAGTTATGAGTTTTGAGTTACGCCCGCCCACCCTTCGATATTGGGGGAGGGTTGAGTGGACACCCGCCGACGGCAGCGGAATGGGCTCAGGCGCTGTTGGGTGTCGAGGGTGCGATTCCCTGCTTGCGGTCCGAGAGGATCTTGTGGAGGTGGTTCGGGCTGTCGGCGGTCCGTTCGAGGAGCTTCTCCGCATCCTCTGCCGGGAGCGGCGGGGCCACAAAATAGCCCTGAATCATATCGATGTCGAGATCGACCAGAGCGTCGAACTGAGATCGTGTCTCGACGCCTTCGGCGACCGTGTCCTTGCCCAGGTTCTTCGCCATGATGATGATCGTCTTCACGATCTCGAAGCTGTCCTCGTCCTCCATCATCCTCGAAATGAAGGAGTAATCGATCTTCAGCGTGTCGATCTCGAACCGGCGCAGGTAGGCGAGCGACGAGTATCCGGTTCCGAAGTCGTCGATGCTGATCGCGATGTTGAGCGACCTCAGCTGCTCGAGCACGGCCGAGGCATACTGAGCATTCTCCATGAGCACGCTCTCGGTGACCTCGAGCTTGAGGCTCTGGCCGTAGAGGCCGCTGTTGCGGAGGATGAGGTCGATGCCGGACACGACGTCCGGGCGCATGAGCTGGGTGGTGGAGAGGTTGACCGACATCGTTGCCCGCGAGTGGGTGCGGAACTTCTGGTGCCAGTTTCGCAGCTGTCTGCACGCCTCATTGGCGACCCATCGATCGAGCTGGATGATGGCGCCCATCTCCTCCGCGACCATGATGAAGTTACCGGGTAGGAGGAGGCCTCGCTCGGGGTGCTGCCAACGTACGAGGGCCTCAAACCCCGTGATGCGGCCATCGGTGACACCAAGGATGGGCTGATAATAGACCCGGAACTCCTCTCGCGCGAGAGCTCGCCGAAGGTCGTTCTCGAGGTGCAAGGTCGCCACGACCTGGCGGTGCATCTCGTCATCGAAGACCGAAAAGCTGTTGCGGCCCATGGCCTTGGCCCGGTACATGGCGGTATCGGAGTCGCGAAGCATGTCTTCCGGACGGCTGTAGTTGGGGTTCCAGAGGGCGATGCCGATGCTGATGGTCGCAAAAACCTCGATGCCGTCAAGATCGAAGGGAACCTGGAACTCTTCCTGGATCCTCTCGGCTGCGACGGTTGCGGCGCGGATGTCCTTGATGTCTTCCACCAGGATGACGAACTCGTCGCCTCCAAAGCGGGCAACCGCATCTCCCGGTCGACAGGCCTTCTCGACCCGCTGGGCGATTGCACGCAGCAGCTTGTCCCCGGTGAGGTGGCCGAGGCTGTCGTTGACGTTTTTGAAGCGGTCGAGGTCGAAGAAGAGGACCGCAAAGCTCTGCTCCGGATCACGCTCGGCGCGGGCAAAGGCGTGCCGCATCCGGTCCACCAGGGCCGTACGGTTGGGAAGGGAGGTCAGCGAATCCTGAAGTCCGGATGCACGGATCGCCTGCCGTGACTCGTCGTCCTCGTCAACGTCGGTTTGACGCCCGACGACCCGGATGGCCTTTCCGTTCTCATTCTTCACGACCTCGCCGCGAGTCGACATCCAGCGGAAATCCCCGTTCTTTACCTGAATGCGGTACCGCTGCTCGATCACCGAAACCTCACCGGCGATGCTGGCGTCGATGATCGAACGGAGGCGCGTGAGATCGTCCGGATGAACTCGGCTCAGCCAGCCTTCGAGGGTGTCCTCGATCTCGTCCTTTCGGTATCCGAGCATTTCCTTCCATCTGTCGGAAAAGTGAACGGTTTCGGTGACAAGATCGAGATCCCAAATCCCGTCATCCATGCCCCCCGACGCGATCAGAAAACGTTGGTAATCCTGTTTGATGTCCTTCTGCAGCGCCTGCAGCTGATCGAGCTCGCGCATCCGCGATTCGATAAGCCTCAAACGGGCTGCAAGCACCGTCCGGTCGAGGGGCAGCATGATGAAATCGTTGAGCCCTAGCTCGAGGATCTTGCCGAGGGCGTCTGGCATGGCCGAAGGCACGAGCGCGAGGATCGAGGTAACGCGGCTGTTGGGGCCGCTGTTCAGAGCCGACGCCAGCTTTACCGCGCTCGATTCCCCGATCCGCCAGTCGATGATGACGAGGTCGGGCGAGGTGCGGTTTGCGGCGAATCGAGCTGCCCGGGGGTCTCGGTGGGAGGAGCATCCGTACCCGCGTTCGCCGAGAAGCTCCGCCAGCTCCTTGCCGACCTCGGGGTCGCCGGTGCATATTAGCGCCTCACGGTGCGGAATCTCATCCGTCCGTTCGGCTTCTGTCGAAGGCGGGGACGAGCGAGACCGCGCCAGCCAGGAATTGAGGTCAAATAACCCCATCGCCCCTCTGAATTGCCCGATCCGGAGCCATTATTCTACGGTGCTTCCTACTGTAGCCCATCCTTTTCAGTCTATCACCTAAGATGAGCGATTCTCACCGGCGATCTATACCAAGCTCTTGCGCTCTGGCCACTCGCGAAAATGCTCCGAATACCGATGGGTATGCGTCCGCTTTTCGCAAGCACCAGAGCATCAAGAGCTTGGCACATCTCTTCCGGCAGAACCGCTCATCTTAGGTTGAACAAATATCCGAATGATCGCCCAGGGTGACAAGGTCGCGTATTCCGCCGCCGGCTTCCTAGTGCACCCCGCCACAATCGGCGGGGTATTCGATCGCCGATGCATCCTTCCTGCCTGTGCTTCGCTTCCTCTACATACGGCAAGTATTTATCGGTCGCGAAGCACAGGCAGGAAG